>CAYYZZ010000043.1:0-14317 GCA_964476235.1 uncultured Streptomycetaceae bacterium
CCTTTGTCACATCCATGTCAAAAAAGTGTTCGGGGAACGCTGAGCCTTGCCCGGTTATGGGTGATGGGTGATGGGTCAGAACCTGGTGTCATCCATTTATCCCGATTTTCGACTCACGATTCACGGCTCACGGCTCACGACTCACGACTCACGATTCACGGCCCACGATTCACGACCCACGGAATTCAATCAGCCGATGGCGATGGTGGTTTCGCCGGCCACCCATTGCAGGTACTCGTCGAGACCGCGCAGCACTGGGACAGCCACGATCTCGGGAAGTTCGTAGGGATGGAGCTCGCGGATCGCGGCCTCCACCTCGGCATACCGCCCGGCGCGCGTCTTGATCAGCACCGGCACCTCGGCGGTGTTCTCGATCCCGCCCTTCCAGCGATAGACCGAGGTGCATTCCGCGAGCACGTTCACGCACGCGGCGAGCCTCCTCGCGACGAGTTCCTGCGCAAGCTTCACCGCGGCCGCGCGGTCGGGCAGATTGGTGAGCACGATGATGATGTCATCCATTTGATCGTGACCGGTGACCGGTGACCGGTGACCGGTTTCCTGCATCTTTGGCCCGTTTGACACTACGGTCGCCGCGCGCTTCATCGGCGCTGATGTCGGCCATCTGCTGTGATAGACTGCCGCCCTTCGCCAGCAGGCGAAGGAATTCGTTCCGCGCAAAGTCGCCGAAACCGGCGATGAGCAAGCGTCTCATAATGGAATTTTAACTTGAAGCTGCCCCCCGGACTCATAGCCCGACGAGGAACTCGGGTCGCCAGTCATCGGTCACGGGTCACCGCCTAGATGCCCCATCAGGTCAAAATCCAATCCAGCGGACACACGTTCACCGTCAACGACGGCGAAACCGTCCTCGCGGCCGCGCTGCGCGAAGGCATCGTCATCGCCTATGGCTGCCGCCACGGCTCTTGCGGCACCTGCAAGGGCAAACTGCTGGAAGGAACCGTGGATTACGGCACCTACCAGGAGCAGGCCATGACGGAGGCGGAGAAGAACGCCGGCATGGCGCTGTTCTGCCAGGCGAAGCCGCGCTCCGATCTCGTGATCCAGTGCCGCGAAATCGGCGCCGCCATGAAGGGCATGCAGATCAAGATGATGCCCGCGCGCGTAATGAAGCTGGAGCGCGCCGCGCCGGATGTCACCCTGCTCGAGCTCAAGCTGCCGGCGAACGACAAGTTCATGTTCCTCGCCGGCCAGTACGTGGATCTGATACTTCGGGATGGCACGCGCCGCAGCTTCTCGATGGCGAACGCGCCGCACGATGATGCGTTCCTGCAGCTGCACCTCAGGAACTACGGCGGGCCGTTCAGCCAGCACGTCTTCGGCGCCATGAAGGAGAAGGACATCCTGCGCATCGAAGGGCCGTTCGGCACCTTCTTCCTGCGCGAGGACAGCGCGATGCCCATCGTCCTGCTCGCGAGCGGCACCGGTTTCGCGCCGATCAAGGCGATCATCGAGCACGCGCTGCATCAGGGGACGAAGCGCCCGATGACGCTCTACTGGGGCTGCCGGGCACGCGCCGATCTCTACCTGCACGATCTCGCCGAGCGCTGGCAGCGCGAGGGCGAGCTGCGCTACGTGCCGGTGCTCTCGGACGCGCCGGCTTCCGACAACTGGACCGGGCGCACGGGGTTCGTGCACCGCGCGGTGATGGAGGATTTCCCCGACCTGTCCGGCCACCAAGTCTACGCCTGCGGCGCGCCGGTGATGGTGGAATCCGCGCACCAGGATTTCACCTCGCAGTGCAAGCTGCCGGAAGACGATTTCTTTGCCGATTCCTTCACGCCCGCCGCCCCCACTGGCTGAGAACTTCAGGCTTGCCATGAGCCACGGAGAGCACCATCGGACTGACCGCATCGGGTGGCTCCGGGCCGCGGTCCTGGGGGCCAACGACGGCCTGATTTCCACCAGCAGCCTGGTCGTCGGCTTCGCCTCGGCCCAGGCCGCCCCCGAGAACATCCTGCTTGCCGCGTCCGCCGGCTTGGTGGCGGGAGCCTTTTCCATGGCAGCCGGCGAGTACGTCTCGGTGAGTTCTCAGGCCGACGCGGAGCAGGCGGACCTCGCGCGCGAGAAGCACGAGCTCGCCACCGATCCCGCCAAGGAGCAGGCCGAACTCGCTGCCATCTACGTCGGCCGGGGCCTCACGCCCAAGCTCGCCGAGCAAGTATCCGATCAGCTCATGGCGCATGACCCGCTGGGCGCCCACGCGCGGGATGAGCTGGGCATCTTCGAGACCATGCGCGCGCGTCCTCTCCAGGCTGCGTTGTCCTCGGCGGCTGCGTTTGCCGTGGGCGCGGCTCTGCCGCTGGTGCTGTCGGCCGTCGCCCCCGCCCGGATTCTTTCCCCCGTCGTGATCGGCAGCTCGCTGGTCCTGCTGGCCTGCCTCGGCGCCGCCGCCGCCCACCTCGGTGGAGCTTCCATGCGAAACGGCGCGATACGGGTTACCTTGTGGGGCGCGGTAGCCATGGGTTGTACGGCCCTGGTGGGCATGCTCTTTGGCACTACGCTCTAGCCGCACGGTCGCCGCGCCGCAACGGCGTGACTCGTGATTCGTGAGTCGTGAATCGAAGACCGAGACCTCTCACCGCGGAGAACGCCGAGGACGCGGAGGAGAAACAAGAACAAGCACTGAACCGCCAAGTGCTGTTAAATCCGGACGCCCAGGGTACGGGAGCCGCGGCTCCCGTACCCTAATTCGCCGGTTTAACTCCGCGTGTTCGAACGGACGGAGGTATCGCCGTTCAACGCGCGGGTCCTGTCAACAATACGGGTGTCATGTGCGTTCCAGGTACGAGGAGGGGGTATGGAAACGCGCCTGAGCCTTGCGCCGGGACAGAACGGTACCAAGAAACTCCTCGCAAGATATGGGGAGCGGCTGGTATGCGTACGCTACCGCTATGATGCCGCGCGCAAGGTGAGGCACAAGACCGTCGAACTGATCGTTGAAACCACGCCCTGGAGCCCGCGCCAGCGCAGCTCGCGGCGCGAGCCGCATGACATGGTGGCCGTCCGAATTGAATATTCCGAGACCGCCCTGCGCGAGCGGATCAAAACCGCCGGCGGCATCTGGCGGCAGCGGCTGTGGGAAGTGGACTGGAAGACGGTGCGTGAGCTCGGATTGCAGGGGCGTGTGGCCGTCCAAGACCCAAGCTGAAACCCATATATACCTGGATATACCAGCGCATATGCAGATATCTATATCTGGATACTTGTATATGCCAATATATGTTTTCGGCATCCCACGGATGCCACCTAATACAAGTTAGGCTTTGGCCCTCTCACCCCCAAACCGCGACGGGTGGGTGCCACAAGGGAACCCTCGCGGATTGTCAATTGGGGAGGTAAAAGTGAAAAAGCTATTGATCGTCGTTGCGGCAGTTTTGTTCTCGTCCTACGCATTCGCGGACGAAAGCGGACTTTTGGACAAAGGCGCTGGAATCGTCACGAAACCTAGCAAGTACTCCGTGAAAGAAACAATAGACCGCGTGGAGGCTGCGGCCAAGGGCGTTGGCGCAAACATCTTCAACCGCATCGACTACCAGGAGATGTCCAAGAAAGTGAAAGTTGATATCCGACCCAACGAGTTGATCATTTTCGGGCGGGGCGCAGGTGGTCCATTCATCATTAAAGAAGCGCCGCTGGCTGGGATAGACCTCCCGTTTAAAGCAATCGCCTGGGAGGACTCGCAAGGAAAAGTCTGGCTGAGCTACATCAACGGCAGTTACATTGACAAGAGGTACAGCGTCAAAGGCGCTGCGAAATATGTAGCAAACATCAATGAAACCATCGAGAAAATTATGAGCGAGGCTCTCAAGTAACCAGCCTAACTCTAGGTGGAACGGACGGAGCCGCCAGCGCTGTGGCAACATCAACGGGCATCGCGGCCCGCCGTTCACCAAAACGTTATACCGCAGGAAATGCAGCCTTGACATGCTATATATGGTATAGGCACAATGTGGCATGTGGCGCATCGAAGAGCACCGCCGCGTCGATAAGCAGCTCTCGGCGGCGCCCCGGGAGATCTTAAAGCGATATGAGAAGTGGAAGGACATCGCCATGCTTTCCGGGCCGCCCGGCCTTCGTCTTATCGGGGGGCTCAACGACGAGTCATTGTCCGGGAAGTGGAATGGCTATCGGTCCTCACGACTCGGGTTGCAGTACCGGGTTTTTTACCGCACAGTGCCCGGCGAGCAGCTTTTCCAGGTGGTCTCAATCACCGCTCACGACTATCGGAGGCCGTAAATGAAGCAGTTTCGTCCCGCGAAGAAACGCGTCACCGTCTCGGCCGGTGAATCGGTGCGTATCATTCGCGAGTTGCAGGGTCTTAGTCAGAATCAACTCGCGCGGCGCACAGGCATTCCCCAGGCCACTCTTTCGGCGATCGAGAACGATCGCGTGCGCCTGGGCGTGGAGCGCGCAAAGGTGCTCGCGCGAGCCCTCAAGTGCCATCCTGCCGTGCTGGTCTTCCCTGGATGGGAAGATCATCTTCAAACTGCGGCATAACCCGCTGCTGCAGCCGACGCGCTAAAGCGCGCGGCTGAGCGCCACGTTATCCATCCAGTTTTCCGTGCGTTGAACGGCGGAGGTTCGTCCGTTCGAACGCGCGGAGTTAAACCGGCGATTAGGGCGCGGGAGCCGCGGCTCCCGTATCCCTAGGCGTCCGGATTTAACAGCACTTGGCGTCCCCGGATCGAGTCCGGGGCAGGCTTGGCGGCGTGTTATAGCGGCGTGCGGCGGCGGCCGCCGGTGACGGCGCGCAACTGCGCGAGCGCAAGGTCGAGGTTCTCGCGGTAGTGCCGGCCCGCCGCGTCCGCGTTACCGAGCTTCTCCTGCAGCCGGGCGAGCGCAAGATGCGCGGTATGGGTCGGCTCGATCGCCAGGCTCGCCTCGAGATAGCTCTGCGCCTTGCCCCACAGCCCCCGGTCGGCGCACAGCCGGCCGAGCGTCAGCAGCAGCGCGGCGTCGTTCGGGTGCTGCTTCAGCCAGGCCTCGGCGCGCTCGATGCGCTTCAGGATATCCCCGCCCTCGCATTCGGCATACAAGGCGACGAGGTCGCTGTCCCATGCCGCTTCCAGCGCCTCCTCGATGATGCGGTGCGCCCGGTCGCAGCCGCCCAGCGCGATGAAGCACTGCGCGGCGGCGGTAGCCACGCGCCGGTCCCTGCGGTCGGATGACGGGACCTTGTCCCAGGCTTCCTCCAGCGCGCGCGTATCGAGCGCCTTGCGCTTGAGATTTTCCGCGAGCGCGTGGCGGCGCACCTGCTCCGCCTGGGTCGAGTCGAAAACGTTGCGCTTGCGCAACTCCTCGGTGAGCGCGACCACCTGTTCCCAGTTGCGCGCCTGCTGCTGAGCCTTCAGCTCGAGACGGATCGCGGCGGTATGCCGGCGCGGCAACTGCTTGAGGAGATTCAACGCTTCCGGGTAACGGCGCTCGTCGAGCAGCAGGTCGGCCGCGGTAACGATGCGCACCACTTCGTCGCCGGAGGCGGCCGCCGCGGCCCGCGCAAGAAAGGCGTCGCGCCGCTCGTAGGCGCGCAACTCGTGCGCGGCGCGCGCCGCCAGCACGGCGGAGAGGCCGGTGTGCTCGCCCAGCTCGAGCGAGGCGGCGGCGGCCCGCTCCGCCCGGCTGTAGCGCCCGGCGAAATATTCGTTCAGCGCTTCGGTGAGCGTTGCCTGCGCTTTTTCCTTCCGGCGCGCCAGGCGGTACTTGCGGACCTGGCCCGGCAGTTGCACCGTCGCGGAAACAAAGCGCACCAGCGCGTACCCGGCCGCAAAACCGGCGACGGCGAGCACGATCAGGAAGTTGAGCGAGAACTCGACGCGATACGGCGGCAGCACCAGCAGCAGGTAGCCGGTGTTGTAGCGCGCCGCCAGCGTGAGCGCCACCGCCACCGCGACGATCCCGACCAGCCAGATGAGCGTCTTCATCGAGCGCTGCGCTCGCGGGCAACCCGCAGGGTGCGCATGGCCTCGAGGCTGGCGGTGATGTCCGGCGCCTCGATGCTGACCTCGGCGTCGTGCAGGTTGCGCAGCATGCCCAGCGCATAGGCGACGCTGTTGTTGCGCGTGTCGTAGTAGCGGGTGAGCCAGTCGCGCGCCGCCTTCAGGTCCGCCTTGTAGCTCGCCGCGTCGCGGGCAAGCAGCGCAAGCCGCGCCCCGATCAGGCGCAGCTTCAGGTTCTCGCGCAGGAAGTAGGATTGCGCTGGCGCGAGCAGCGGCACGTCGGGCTTGTCCACCTGCTGCACCCGCACCAGCTGCTTCATCTCCGCCCAGGCGTCGCGCCAGAACCGCGTCCACCAATTGCCCCCGTCGTCCTCCTTCTGCGCGGCGGCCGGTTGCTCGGGCTGCGGCCGCACCTCCATCGCGAGCGGCAGCTTTTCCACCTGCGCGACGAGGGTGTCGAGGCGCACGCTGATCGCCACCGTGTCCACGTGCGGGGCTGCTTTCAGCCGCTCGATGTCGCGGTTGATCGCCTTGCGCAGCGCCGTCAGCTGCGGCCGGTCCATGCGCTGCAGCCGCGCGTCCGCCGCCTGCAGCGCGATCAGCGCCCCCTTGACGTTGCCGGCGAGGGCGAGCTGCTGGCTGGCGATGAACAGCGACTGCTCGATCTCGGCGTAGGCCCACTCGTCGCGGTTGCGCGAGAGCTCCTGGTACAGCGCCTCGAGCGCGATCTGCTGGCTCTGCGACTCGGCGAGCCGGCTCTCGAGCACCCCGAGCTTCACCTGCGCCTCGGCCACGGCTTCCCGCGCCTGCTCGGCGACGATGCGGCTTTCCTTGTTCTGGGTGTCGGTGTCGGCGAGCTTTTTCGCGACCTCCTGGCGCAGCGCGCCAATCTCGCTGCGGCTGTCGTACCACTGCCATGTAGCCAGGCCCAGGGCCAGCACGGCAACCAGCAAAGCCGCGGGTATGCGCCACTCGTGCCGGCTGCCGGGCGCACGCCCGGCGGCAACGCCAGGCGTATCGGGTCCGGAGACGGCGGGCGGCGGGGTCGGCTGAATCGAATCGCTCATGCGGAAAGAGAATAAGCGGGAGTCAGGCCACAAGTATGGAGGCGACGCTCCCGTCCCGCAACGCGGGGGCGACTCAAGCCGCGAGTCGCCCGTTACGCTATTCCAGGCATTCAGCGCGCGGCGCTGAAATAGGCGTTCAGTCCGTTCAGCAGCCCGTTGTCGCCCGGGCCGGTCACGACCACGGTCTGAACCTGGCGCCCGCGCGCGGACTCGGCGATCCGCGGGTGCGGCACGAACAGCGGCGTGCGCTGAAGAGGCTCGCGGCCGGCGTTCCCGACCATTTCAAACAGGTTGCGCAGGCCTTCGCTGCTCGTGGCCGTCACCGCGTCGAGCTCGTTGCGCGCCCAGGCCTCGAGCAACTGCGCGGGATCGAGATCGGGCCGGCATCGGCGGTAGCACTCGGCATATTCGACCCGCGCGCCGCGCAAGCTCAGGGTCTCGCCCAGCAGCTCGCGCCCGCCTTCACCGCGGAATATCACCACCCGCCGGGCGCCCGCAATCTCCGCAAGCTCCAGCAGCGCCTCGCTGTCGTAGCGCCCCTGCGGCGCAATGACGCCGGTGACGCCATGGGCTTCGAGCGCCCTCACGCCGCCCCCGCCGATCGTGGCGACCCTGAGCCCGGCTGGAAGCTTGCGGCGGGCGCTGATCAGGCTCATCGCCCGCTCGGCCGCGTTGGGGCTGATGAAGATGGCGAGATCGAACTGGTCGAGCCGGTCGATCAACCGCGTGAAGGGGCCGGGGTCCTCGACGTCGCGGATCTCGATCGCGGGAAACAGGATGGGGCGGCCGCCCACGCTCTCGATCAGGCGGGCGAGCCCCTGCGCCTGGTGCGCCGGCCGCGTCACCACAATGCCTTTCCCTGCAAGCGGCCTGGTTTCAATCGCTTCGCTCATAAAAACATATACGCCGCTTCAGCGAAAAGCGTGACGAGTGACGGAGTCCTTGAATTCCGTTCCTCTTGGCGTCTTGGCGTCTTGGCGGTTCACTCGATTCTCTTACCGTTTTGACGGTTCAGGTTTGCAGTTTCGCCAGGATTTCGGTGGCGCCTTGCGCCTTCAACCGCTCTGCAAGCGCGGTGCCGAGCGCCTCGGCCTCCCCGGCGAGTCCTTCCTGCTCGCCGCTCACCAGGCGCGAGCCGTCGGGCGCGCCGACGAACCCGCGCAGCCGGATATGGTTTCCCTCCGCTTCCGCGTAAGCCCCCAGCGGAACGTTGCAGCTGCCCGAGAGCGCGCGCGAGAAGGCCCTCTCCGCTTCGACGCAGCGCGCCGTGGCGGGATGGCCGAGCGGCGCAAGCTGCCCGACCAGGTCGGCGCGGCTCGCCAGGCACTCGATGCCGAGCGCGCCCTGCCCCGGCGCCGGCAGGCTTTCCGACGGTGTGAGCAGCCGCGTGATGCGGTCCTCGAGCCCCAGGCGCTTCAGCCCCGCCGCGGCGAGTATCACGGCGTCGTAGTGCCCGTCGTCGAGCTTTCTCAGCCGCGTCGGGACGTTGCCGCGCAGCGGCTCGACCTTCAGGCGCGGGTAACGCGCGCGCAGCTGGCATTCGCGGCGCAGGCTGGAAGTGCCCACACGGGCGCCCGCCGGCAGCGCGGAAAGCTCGGCGTAACGATTGGAAACGAACGCGTCGCGCGGGTCCCCGCGCTCGCCGATCGCGGCAAGGACAAAGCCGGGCGGCAGCGTCATTGGCACGTCCTTTACCGAGTGCACCGCGATATCGGCGCGCCCGCCGGCCAGCGCTTCCTCCAGCTCCTTGACGAATAGTCCCTTGCCGCCAATATTCGCGAGCGAGGCGTCGAGGCGGCGGTCGCCTTCGGTGGTCACGCCGACAATCTCGATGCCTGCGCGGGGGTACAGCGCCGCGAGCTGTGACTGGACGTGGCGCGCCTGCCACATCGCCAGCGCGCTCTCGCGCGACACGATCACGATGCGCTGCGGCGCGTTTTTGCTCAAACCGGATGAAGTCATAAGCGTCAAGCTTTTCAAAATTCGCGGACGATATGCTGCTGCCGCCGGCTGACGGCGATGCGCTCGTCCACGCCGTTCAGAACCACCTCCCAGTGCGTCTCGCCGCCCTCCTCCGCGCGCTCGAACCCCCGGACCGCCGCGCGTGCAACCAGGCAGTTGCGGTGCACTCGCACGAAGCGCTCGCCGAACTCCTGCTCGAGCCGGGTGAGCGATTCCTCGATCAGGTATTCGCGGGCCGCGGTGCGCACCGACACGTACTTGAGCTCGGCCTTGAGGTAAACCACATCCGCGACCGGGATCAAATGGATCCGGCCGCGTTCCTGGGCGGAGAAGTTCGTGCGCGGCGCGGACGCCAGCTCGCGCAGCGCCTCCGGGCGCGGCGGCGCCGCCCTCGCGCGCGCCAGCGCCTCCTTCAGGCGCTCCAGCCGGATCGGCTTCAACAGGTAATCCACCGCGTGCAGCTCGAATGCGCGGATCGCGTAGTCGTCGTAGGCGGTGGCGAAAACCACCGCCGGCGGGCGCTCCAGTCGCTGCAGGTGCTGCGCCACCTCGATGCCGTCCATCTCCGGCATGCGGACGTCGAGCAGCACCACGTCCGCGGCCTCGTTCGAGAGCAGCTCGAGCGCCGCCCGTCCGTTCGCCGCTTCTCCGGCGACGATGACCGCAACCTCGCCGCCGCATTCGCCGAGCAGGTCGCGCAGGCGCAGGCGCGCCGGCGCCTCGTCGTCCACGATCGCCACCCGCAAGGGCCGCGCCTCGGTCATGATTCGCGGCCCTCCTTTATGTACGGCATCACAATGTGCACCTGGTAGGTATCATCAGCCACGCTCGTCGCGAGCGTGGCTTCCGCGTCGAAATGCAGCTGCAGGCGCTCGCGGATGTTGGCGAGCGCCATCCGGTTGCCGGAATGGGGCCCGGCTTTTTCCTGGTAGGGGTTGCGCAGGACCGCGTGTACCTGTTCGTCGGCGGCGTAGATGTCTATGCTCACCACGCTGGGCTCGACCCGCAGCTCGACGCCGTGGTAGACCGCGTTCTCGATCAGCGGCTGCAGCACGAGCGGCGGCACCAGGGCGTCGACCGGCATCCGCTCGGTGCGCCATTCGACCTTCAGCCGCGCGCCGAGCCGGAGCTGCTCCAGGCTCAGGTACTGGCGGCACAGCTCCAGCTCGCGCGCGAGCGGCGCGAGTTCCCGGTTGTCGTCCATCAGCATGCGAAACAGCCCGGCCATGTCCTCGAGGGCGGCCTCCGCGCGGCGGGGCTCCTGGCGGATCAACGAGAGCACCGCATTGATGCTGTTGAACAGGAAATGGGGGCGGATGCGGGACTGCAGCGCCTGCAGCCGGGCCTCCGTCAGCGACGGTGATAGCGCCCGGCCGCGCAGGTCGAAGTAAACGAGCAGCGCCCCCGTGGTCAGCGCGACGAGCAGCCAGTAGCGCTCCAGCGGGGCGGGTTCCGGCCCCAGCAGGGTCTGGCCCACGGCGTAGAGCCCCGTTGTGAGCGCAATCTCCAGCGCCAGCACGGCGGCCGCGCCGAGCCAGTACGGCGCGCGCCTCAGCCAGCCGCTCAAGGCGGCAAGCGCGAGCAGGGAGAGGATGAGCAGCGGCTCGACCAGCGCGGAGACCTGGATGACCTGCTGCCACAGCGCGCCCGCGTCGTGGCTTCTCACGACCACCACCGCGAACGCGAACAGGTTAACGAGAACCCCGATGCGCAGCAGGATGCCGAGATTGCGGAAGTTCGGCAGGCCGCCGGTGTAGGCGTTTTGATTTATACTTCTCGCCATGCGCGCTTTGCGCTCCTAACACAATGTTTCATCAAGCCAAATTCTAGCAGGCCGCATGCCCGCCAACGACAAGACCAAAAACCAGCCGTGGTCGGGACGGTTCAGCGAGCCGGCGACCGAGCTGGTGCAGCGTTTCACCGCTTCGGTCTCGTTCGACCGGCGGCTCGCCGAGTTCGACATCGAGGGCTCGATCGCCCATGCGCGAATGTTGAACGCGGTGGATATCATTGGCAAGAACGACCTCGCGGCGATCGAGAAGGGCCTCGCGCAGATCCGCTCCGAGATCCGCGAAGGCCGCTTTCCCTGGTCGGAGCAGCACGAGGACGTCCATTTCAACATCGAGTGGCGGCTGACCGAGCTGGTCGGCGAGCCCGGCAAGCGGCTGCACACCGCGCGCTCGCGCAACGACCAGGTGGCGACCGACGTGCGCCTCTACCTGCGCGCCGCGATCGACCAGGCGCTTGCCACCATCAAGTCCGTGCAGCGGGCGCTGCTTGATCTCGCCGACGCGCATGCCGAGACCGTGATGCCGGGCTACACGCATCTGCAGGTGGCGCAGCCGGTGTCTTACGGGCATCACCTGCTCGCGTACTTCGAGATGCTCGAGCGCGACGCGCAGCGGCTTGCCGACTGCCGCAAGCGGGTCAACCGGCTGCCGCTCGGCGCAGCGGCGCTTGCCGGCACCTCTTTCCCGATCGACCGGCTGATGGTCGCGAAGGAGCTCGGTTTCGACGGCGTGTGCGAGAACTCGATCGACGCCGTGTCCGACCGCGACTTCGCGATTGAGTTCTGCGCCTGCGCCGCGCTGGTGATGACGCATCTGTCGCGCTTCTGCGAGGAGCTCGTCCTGTGGATGAACCCGCGCTTCGGCTTCGTCGGGCTCGCCGACCGCTTCTGCACCGGCTCCTCGATCATGCCGCAGAAGAAAAACCCCGACGTGGCGGAGCTGATCCGCGGCAAGACCGGGCGCGTGAACGGCCACCTGGTAGCGCTGTTGACGATCATGAAAGGGCAGCCGCTCGCCTATAACCGCGACAACCAGGAAGACAAGGAACCGCTGTTCGACACGGTGGACACGCTCACCATGAGCCTCGCCGTGTTCGCGGAAATGCTTCCCGGCATCCAGGTCAACCGCGAGGCGATGGAAGCTGCTGCGCGGCAGGGCCACGCCACCGCCACCGACCTCGCCGAATACCTGGTGAAAAAGGGCGTGCCGTTCCGGGAAGCGCACGAGGCCGTCGCCCAGGCCGTGCGTTTCGCCGAATCGCGCGGCGGCGAACTGGCCAACCTCAAGCTCTCCGAGCTGCAGCGCTTCTCGCCCGCGATCGGCAAGGACGCGTTCGCCGTGCTTACGCTCGATGGCTCGTTGAAGAGCCGCACCCACCTGGGCGGCACCGCGCCGGTCCGCGTGAAAGCGGCGATCGCCAAGGCACGGAAATCGTTGGCCTAACGATTTCCGACCGCTTACAACCGCGTTCGCTCGCGGGTACTCTCGGGTTTTTCGGGCCGCCCGCAAGCGCCATGAACCCCTGGCCGGATATCGAACGGTCAATCCGCGAAGCGTCAGGCGCGCCCTTTGTTATCGAGTCCCGCGCAGGAATCGGGGGCGGATGCATTAATGAGAGCCATGTCATCCGAGGCCATGGGCGCGCCTATTTCGTCAAGCTCAACGCTCCGGACCGGGCGGAAATGTTTTCCGCCGAAGCGGCCGGGCTGAATGAGATCGGGCGCACGAAGACCGTCCGCGTTCCACGACCCGTTTGTCACGGTACGGGCCCGGCCGCTAGCTGGATCGTGCTGGAGCATCTCGATCTGATGCCCGCCGACGACAGGGGCATGCGCGCGCTGGGGAAGAGCCTCGCGCGTCTGCACCGCGTGACGGGCGGGCGCTACGGCTGGGATCGCGACAACACCATCGGCGCGACGCCGCAGATCAACGCCTGGGCTGATGACTGGATCGCGTACTGGCGCGAGCGGCGGCTGGGTTTCCAGCTCAGTCTGGCAGCCTCGAAGGGACAGGGCGGCCGCCTGATCGCGAACGGCGAGCGCCTGATGGAGAAACTGCCCGCGTTCTTTGCAGGCTACAGCCCTCTCCCTTCGCTGCTACACGGCGACCTGTGGTCGGGAAATGCCGCGATGGAAACCGGCGGCGAACCGGTGATCTTCGATCCCGCGACCTATTACGGCGACCGCGAGGCTGACCTCGCCATGACCGAGCTGTTTGGCGGCTTCCCGCGATCGTTCTACGACGCCTACCGCGCGGAGTATCCGCTGGACGCCGGATACGAGACGCGCAAGCAGCTCTACAACCTCTACCACGTGTTGAACCACCTCAACCTGTTCGGCGGCAGCTACGGCGCGCAGGCCGAACGCATGATCGAGCAACTGCTCGCTCATGCTTGAGTGACGACTGACGGGGCGAGTGACAGTTAGCAGGGTGTTGAAAAAGTCCTCAAGAGATGTGAAAACGTCACACCGGCGAAAGCCGGTATCCCCTTCCCCCGCTTGCGGGGGAAGGTATGATGGGGGCAGCAATCATTGATCCGTTTAGCATTGCGTTTCTGGACACCGGCTTTCGCCGGTGTGACGAATCATTTTTTAACAGCCTGTTAGAACGTTATTGACCCTGTTTTTGTTCTTGTTTCTCTCCGCGTCCCCGCGGTTCAATAAACATTTCCTGGTTCTTTTGGCGGCCTTGGCGTCTTGGCGGTTCAGAATCGCTTCTCGTCAGTCGTCACTCGTCACTCGTCACTGCGAGGGCGGAGCCGTGCTGGCGCGAACGACGAGCTCCACCGGCAGCTCGGTGCGCATCTCGAACGGCTTGCCGGCGAGCCGCGCGAGCAGGTGCTGTCCCGCGTAGCTGCCGAGTTCCGCCGTCGGGAAATGCACGGTGGTGAGGGCCGGCGTGACTACGGACGCCATTTCGAGGTCGTCGAAGCCGGTCACCGAAATCTCGCGGGGCACGGCAAGTCCCTGCGCGTGGCATTCGGCGAGCGCGCCGATCGCCAGCACGTCGTTGCCGCAGATCACCGCGGTCGGCCGCGGCGCGCCGCGCAGCACCTCACGCAACCCTTCGCGCCCGGCGGACAGCGTGTACGGCTTCTCGACCACGCGCCCGGGAGCGAGCGAGAGCCCGCGGGCGGCCAGCGCCCGCCGCACGCCTTCCAGCCGCTCGGAAGCGCGCTCGTTGCCGGCGGTGACGCCGGAAATCATCGCGAACTCGCGGTGGCCCAGATCGAGCAGGTGGCTCGCGACGCGGATCGCTGCCGCGCGGTTGTCGAAGCCGACGCAGGGATGCCTGCCGCTCGCATCCAGCGCCCAGGTCAGCACGTACGGAATCTGCTGCGTGTCGAGCATGCGCAGCACGCTCGGGTGGTGCGTGGCGCCGAGCAGCACCAGCCCGTCCACGCCGCGCTCGATCAGCGCGCGCGTGACGCGCGCCTCGACTTCGGCGTCGAACTCGTGGCTGGCGAGCAGCAGCGTGTAGCCCGCATCGTCCAGCGTCTTCTGCAGCGCGTGGGCGGTGTTGGCGAAAATCGCGTTGTCGA
>CAYYZZ010000044.1:0-14077 GCA_964476235.1 uncultured Streptomycetaceae bacterium
GCTTCGCCACCTGCATCGCGACCGAGTTCACCGTGTTCGCCGTGCTCCACCGCGACGACATGGCGAAGATCATCCTCGATCACCCCAGCCTGGGCTCGAAGATCCTGGTCAAGATTGTGTCGATGCTCTCCTTGCGCCTGCGCCAGACCAGCGCACGGCTGCTGCAGTACATGCAGCGCGGCATGGTCTAGAGCCGCGCACCCGCGCGGCTGGTGGCTGATGCAGCGTGACTGGTGAATCGTGCCCGGTTCGCTGCATTCCGATTCACATTTCCTGAATTCCTGTTCGTTGTTCCTTGGCGTGCTTGGCGTCCTTGGCGGTTCCGCTTTTTCAGTTTTCGCGCAGCCGGTTTCGGTCACCGACGACCGGGGCAGGACGGTCACACTGTCCCGCCCGGCGCAACGCATCGTCACGCTCGCGCCCAGCCTGGCGGAGCTCGCTTACGCCGCGGGCGCGGGCGGCCGGCTCGTCGGCGTTGCCCGCTTCAGCCATTTCCCGCCCGCGGCGCGCGACATTCCGCAGATCGGCGACGCCGTGCACGTGGATTTCGAGCGCATCGTCACGCTCAAGCCCGACCTGGTGCTGGCCTGGAGAAGCGGCAATTCCGCCGCGGACATCGAGCGCCTGGAGCGGCTCGGCTACCCTGCGTACGTGAGCGAGCCGAGGCGGCTCGGCGACATTCCGCGCCAGCTGCGCGCGATTGGCGCGCTCGCGGGCACGGCGCCGGATGCGGAGAAGGCGGCGGCGGGCTTCGAGCGCGAGATCGAAGGGCTGCGCAAGCGCCACGCGTCCGCGCGCAAGGTCCGCGTGTTCTACGAGATCTGGCGCAAGCCCCTGATGACGGTGAGCGGCGCGCACCTGATCAGCGACGTGATCGCGCTGTGCGGCGGGGAGAACGTATTCGCGGATGTAGCCCAGTTGACGCCGACGGTCTCCCTGGAGGCGGTGATTGCGGCGAAGCCCGAAGCGATCCTGGGCGGCGGCTCGGCTGATGGGGAGAAGGAATTCACCGACCAGTGGCGCGCCTCGGCGGTGCAGCCGCTGCGCGACTTGCCGGCGTACTACGTCAATCCGGACCGGATCCAGCAAGCGACGCCGCGGATCGTGGAAGGGGCTCGCGCGGTTTGCTCCGCGCTGGAGCAGGTTCGAATTAGCCGCCAAGACGCCAAGGCCGCCAAGAAGAACAAGAATTAATTAGCCGCCAAGGCGCCAAGACGCCAAGAAAAACAAGAACAATAATTGAACCGCCAAGGCCGCCAAGCACGCCAAGAAATTCAAGATTCGAACGGCTTAACGTCGCGGTTCAAGCGTGGGCCGCTTGCGGCGCGTCGTCTTGGAACCGCCAGTTAGACGGTAACTGCTACACGCTCGCGAAGAAACTCGGGCGCGAAGTCCGCACCATTAGGCCAGATGAGCGTATGGTAAGAGACCGACAGGCGTTTGAACTGCTCGATGTCTCGAAGCGGGCCAAAAATGGGCCCGTCGAGTTCAGCGGAGAGATCTACTTCTCCAGCAGCGCCATCGCTGAACTGCAGCCATACCACGTAGTCCCGAACGTGTCGCGCCTCAAGAACGTGAAGAAACATAGCCTCACTCCAACGGATCAATGGTTTTCAACGGCTGTTTGCTCTGCGCAAGAGACCAGTCTACGGCAAGCTCTGCCTTGTGCAAAGAGTGCCACTCCATTACCAGATTCAGGGCGCGTCGTGGGAATTTCCCTGTCACCACGCCCGACTCGATCTCGACCGTGATCTCAAACTCAGCGTACTCTGCGTGAAAATGCGGCGGCGCGTGATCCCGGTAGTACATGTAGATCACGATCCCGAGAAAGCGACACAGTTCAGGCACGATTTACCCGTTACTGTTTAACGTGAAGTAGTTGGATCAAAAACCGCTTTGCAAACCGGCATTGTGCGCGTGACAACGTCATTCCTCAAGAAGATCAGCATGTTCGCGTGCGAGGCCAGATAATAATTCAGGAGATCTGCCATTCGGGCCAGATACGGGATTTGTCACCCATCACCCATCACCGGGCAAGTATCAGCGTTAATGCAACACTCGAGTCTCAGCGTTCGTGCAACACTCTGACAAAGCAAAAGGCAGCATTGAACCACCGATTCGGACCAAAAATACCATGATTCTCCTCTACAAAACGGGCTTTCAGGATTTGAACGCTATCGTGAAAGCCGTTCGACCAACGCTGAGACTTTGTCACATCAACGTCAAAAGCGTGTTGCACGAACGCTGATACTTGCCCCATCACCCATCACTTCATCACTGCGTCACTTCGTCACTGCGTCACCGTTCCCCATACTCTCCCCGCCCTCCGGGATACTGCTTCTCCCAGTTCTTGCCGTCGGTCTGCGCGATCGTCATGCCCTCGACCGTGCCGGGGTCGAGGCAGCGGGCATTGACGCTGAAGCCGTCCGGGTGCGAGCGCGGCACGTAGAAGGACTTCACACCGCACACCGAGCAGAAGAGGTGCTTCGCCGTTCCCGTGTTGAAGGTGTAGGTCGTCAATACCTCGCCGCCGCTGAGGAGCGTGAAGCGGTCGGCGGCCACGATGAGGTGCAGGTAGCCCGACTTGCTGCAGATCGAGCAGTTGCAGTCGGACACCCGGATCTTAGCGGGCGCCAGTATCTCGAATCGCACCCGCCCGCAGTGACAGCCTCCCGTGTGCTTGACCATGAACCGTCCCTGAAGTTATCGGCGTTCATCGGTGGTTCCATTATTGCTTTTCTTGGCGCCTTGGCGACTTTGCGGCGTGTGATCACTGGAACATCAACGCCGCAGGCGAGATTAGCACCCCGAACTGCTCGCACCAGATCACCACGCTGCCGTACTGGGCGAGGTCCACGCCGGCCGGCACGGGATAGTTCTGGCTGCCCTTGAAGGCCTTCAGCCGCCCGAGATCCACGTACAGGGTCTTGGCGACGTGGGTGGACGGAACGACATTTTTCTCCGGCACCAGGTAGACGTGGAACTTAGGGCCTGGCCCGACCTCGAAATCGCCCCCGAGGTGCACCAGGTCCTGGTACACCGTCACTTTTCCCTTGCCGTAGTGGATCGGGTCCCTGGGATTGGCGTGGATGAACGCGCCGGTCGCGGCTATTTTTCTCGCTGTCTTGTCGTCAACTCGATCCGCAGCGACGATATCCGCGAGAAAAATGTAGGGATAGAAGAATATCCCCAGCGCGAATCCTGCCGCCGTGCCTAGCAATCCGCCGATGATGAAAGTGATGATGGATTTTTTCAAGGGTTATCCTCATGAGCTATTCTTCAAAGCGTCTCAGATGGCGCGTCCCAGGTGAGGCGTCTCAGATAAGTCGTCTCAGGTAATGCGCTGCTATCACGCTGTATCTGGGACGCTTCATCAGTTAGCGGTTCTTACCTTGCTGCCACAGCACGTCCGGCCGCCCCGAAGCGCGGTTGAGCGTCCGGGCGACGACAAACAACAGGTCCGAGAGACGGTTGAGGTAAGCCCGCATCGCGGGCGCGACCTTCTGCTTGCGTGACAGGGTGACGAGCCTGCGCTCGGCGCGCCGGCATACTGTACGTGCAACGTGGGCAAGCGAGGCCCCGCGCGTGCCCGCCGGCAGTATGAATTCCTTGAGCGGGGGCAGGTCGGCGTTGAAGCGGTCGAGCTCGCGCTCGAGTCGTTCCACGTGCGCCTTGCCCATGATGGCGTGGCCGGGCACGCTCAGCTCGCCGCCGAGGTCGAACAGGTCGTTCTGCACGTTGTCGAGACATTCGCGCACCGCGTCCGGAAGCGGTTCCGCCAGCAAGACGCCGAGCGTGCTGTTCAGCTCGTCCACTGCGCCCATCGCCTCGATGCGCGGCGCATTCTTGGCCACACGCGAGCCGTCGGCGAGGCCGGTCGTGCCGCCGTCGCCGGTGCGCGTGTAGATTTTCGTGAGGCGATTGCCCATGGTGAACCGCAATTATAACGGCGGTTGGGTGCGGGGCCGTGCTTTTGCTATGATTCGCGTTAAGGCTCTCTGCGTGGAAAAGTCGAAACTTTACCTGCAGTTGATCGCGTCTGGAATTGTTTCCGGCGCGCTCTATCTGCTGCTGTACCTCTACGAACGGGAAATCATGGCAGCCTTCACGCGGACCGACGGCTGGTTTCCCGCGCTGCCGGTCATCGCGGCATTCGTATTTTCGTTCGCTCATGGCGCCTTCGCCGCGTATTTCTGGGAGATGCTTGGCATCAAGGCCCGGCGTAAGCAGTAAGCGATGGAGCACGCGGCAACCCAGTTCATAGATCTGCAGTACGGCAACGTGCTTGCGCTGCTCGCGATCGGATTCGTCGGCGGGCTGGTGAGCGGGTTCATCGGGTCGGGCGGCGCCTTCGTGCTGACGCCGGCCATGATGAGCATGGGCGTGCCCGGGGTCGTCGCGGTGGCGAGCAACCTGTGCCACAAGTTCCCCAAGGCGCTGGTCGGCGCCTACCAGCGCAACAAGTTCGGGCAGGTGGATGTCAAGCTCGGCCTCGTGATGGCGGCCTCGGCGACGGCCGGCGTGTGGGTCGGGGCGGATTTCCAGAACCAGATCAAGCTGGACTTCGGCGAAGCCGGATCCAACCTGTACGTGAGTCTTGCGTTCGTCGTCGTGCTGACCATCGTCGGCGCGTTCGTGCTGCGCGATGTGGTCAGGGTCTATCGCTCGGGTGAGACCGATGCACAGGAAAAAGCATCGCGGCTCGCGCTCTGGGTCCAGTCGGTCGAAATCCCCGGGACCATGATGCATTTCAAGACGGCGAACATCCGGGTGTCCGCCCTGTTCACGCTACCGCTCGGGTTTGCTACCGGCCTGCTTGCCTCCACTATCGCGGTCGGTGGATTCATCGGCGTGCCGGGCATGATGTACGTGCTAGGCGCCTCTGGCCTCGTTGCCAGCGCGACCGAGTTGGTGATCGCGTTCGTGATGGGTTTTGGCGGCACGATCAAATTTGCGCTGCATGGGCTGGTGGACATCCGCCTCGCGCTGATATTGCTTGCTGGCTCTCTTTTCGGGGTGCAGCTCGGCGCGATCGGCACGACGTTCGTGAAACCCTTCATTATCAAGGTCGTCATGGCCGCCATCATGCTAATCGTCGCAGTGAGCCGGGCGCTGGTAGTTCCGGTTTACCTGACGCAGCTCGGCAAGATGAACTTGGCTCCGCAGACCATGGCGTGGCTGCAGACCTTGAGTTTCGTGTTCCTGATGCTTGCGTTGTGCGTGGGCGGCATCATCATCGTCGGCGCCATGCTGAAAGGGTACCGCGCGCGGGAGGCGGCACTGGGACGGGAAGCGGTTACCGAGTAGGAGGCTGCTTTACCACGATTTTCGGTACAATCCGACGCGGTTCATTCATCTAGACAACAACGATATGAAAGCCATCACCACCTTTCAAATACTGATAAAACGGCAGCCGTTGGCGCCGTTTTATCTGCGCGCGTTCGAAAGGACGCCTAGGGTACGGGAGCCGCGGCTCCCGCTCCCTAATAGGGTACGGGAGCCGCGGCTCCCGCTCCCTAAGGGCCGCCATTCAACGCGCGCTTCGTATCATCGCTTTTGTCCCCTCATCCTTCATCCTTCATCCTTCGATTTGTGCCGGAATTCGCACAGATCGCGAATCAGGCATGTCGGACAGTCGGGCTTCCTGGCCTTGCAGACGTAGCGCCCGTGCAGGATCAGCCAGTGGTGCGCGTCGAGCCTGAATTCCTCGGGCACCCCCTTCAGCAGCTTCTCCTCGACCGCAACCACATCCTTGCCGGGCGCGATGCCGGTGCGGTTCGCCACCCGGAAGATGTGCGTATCCACCGCGATCGTGGGCTGGCCGAACGCGGTGTTGAGGATGACATTGGCGGTCTTGCGCCCGACGCCCGGCAGCGCTACCAGCTCCTCGCGTGTTCTCGGCACCTCACCGCCGTGCTTCTCGATCAGCAGCTTGCAGGCGGCGAGGAGGTTCTTCGCCTTGGTGCGGTAGAGCCCGATGCTCTTGATGTGGCGCTCGAGCCCCTTGCGGCCGAGCCCGAGCAGGGCGGAGGGCGTGTTCGCCGTCTTGAACAGCCCGGCGGTGGCCAGGTTAACGCTCTTGTCGGTGGCCTGGGCCGATAGCACGACGGACACCAGCAGCTCGAAGGGCGAGGCGTAGACGAGCTCGGTTCGCGGCGCAGGATTGGCCGCGCGCAGCCGGGAAAAAATGTCGTGCCGTTGCCGGGGATTCATGCTCGGAAGGTGGCGGAATTCACGCCATGCCGTGGCGCGCCGGTTCGTTGCTCATTATAATCAGCAAGGAGTTTGCCGGAACTGGCCCCAGCAAACTCCTTACGCGGGACCCACTGCAATAAGATAGTGCCAGGTACCGGTGAAATCATGCCTTTGATGAGAAACGCCCTGTTGTCGCTACGCTTGACGCTGTCGGTGGTCTTGTTAGCCGCCGCTTCAGCGGCGGCTCAGCAGGTCACGCTGGAGCGGGACTCGCCGCTCTATGCCGAGCCGCGCCTCGAATCGGCGCAGATCACGCAGTTGAAGCAGGGCGCCGCGGGCGAAGTGGTCGGCAAGCAGGGCGGCTGGTTGAACCTCAAGACGCCGGGCGGCACGGGGTGGCTCTTTTCCTTCAACGTGCGCTTCCCGGTCCAGAAGGCGGAAGGAGGCGAGCCGGGCTCCGGCCAGGCGCTCGGACGCGTATTCGGCCCGCGGCGCTCCGGCTCCGTCACCAGCAGCATCGGCATCCGCGGTCTCGAGGAAGAAGATCTCAGGCAGGCGAGCTTCAACGCCGGGCAGATGAAGCTGCTCGACGGCTTTGCGGCCTCGAAACAGGCGGCGGAGGAGGGCGCGCGCGCGACGGGGCTGGCGCCGGCCAAGGTCGAATACCTGGACGCGAAAAAATAGGAATTTGTCGGCTTTTCTCCGGCAAATTCCTTATACAAAGCAGCCCGAGTACTTGTGATGAATAATTTTCTATCAGGAATTCGGCGGATGTTAGTCCGGCAAATTCCTTGGATCGCCGCCGTCACAATCGCAGCTGCCGGCGGCCATGCGGGTGCGGCTTCGATCGATCTCGGGCGCATCTTTGGTGCAGGTAAGGATCTGGCGACTGCCGCTGGCGGGATGGACGAGAAGGAAGAGATCGCGGTGGGCCGCGAGGTGGCCGGGCGCACGCTCGGCGCGGCTCCCCTGGTCCCGGATCCGGAACTGCAGTCCTACGTCAACCGCGTCGGGCGCTGGGTCGCGTCGCAGACCGAGCGGCCCGACCTGCCGTGGCACTTCGGAGTGATCGACAGTTCCGCGATCAACGCCTTCGCCGCCCCCGGCGGCTACGTGCTGATCACGCGCGGGCTCTACGAGATCCTCGACAGCGAGGCGCAACTCGCCGGGGTGCTCGGGCACGAGATCGGCCACATCGTGCGGCGCCACCACATCACCGTGATGCAGAAAAGCGCGGCGATCTCGGCGGGCGCCCAGCTCGCGCAGGCGAGAGACCGCTCGGTGATTGCCAGCAACCTGATCGGCACGGGCGCGGAAATATTTGCGCGCGGGCTCGACAAGAGCGCCGAGTTCGAGGCCGACCAGATCGGCATCGTGCTCGCCGCCCGCGCCGGTTACAACCCGTACGGGCTGATCGAGGTGCTGCACAAGCTCGCCGCGCGCGGAGCGGAGGACGCCTCGCTCGCGCTGCTGTTCAAGACCCACCCGCATCCCAACGAGCGCCTGCAGCAGCTTGGCGACGTGCTCGCGCCGCGCGTGGGCGCCTTGCCCTCGGGAGGGATGGAGCCCGCGATCCGGCCGGTCACCGCCGATGCGCTTCGGCCCGCGGCGGCCAAGCCGGTGGTCGTGGAAGGCGCTCGCGCGCTTCAGCAGGAGGAAGCCGGCGCCGCGCCGGCGCAGAAGCCCGCGGGCAAGGGCGGCTTCGGCATCGATCCCGGCAACGTCCTGCGCGGAATTTTTGGGCGATGATCGCCGCTGGGCGGCGATCATTAATGGGATCTGAGCCGGGAAGTGGGTAAGCCAGCACCCGTCATGGAACTCCGGTCAGGATAATTTGGTCAGCGGTTACGCTCTTGTAACCGCTGGCGGGCGCGCTGCATGGCGCGCTCTATTGCGGCGCGCTTTTTCTGTTCCGCGGTTTTCCTGCGATCCCTCCCCAGCCGCTCCGCGCATTCACGCTCGAGGCGCTCGAGCCGGGACGTGTGGCGTAGCCTGGTGTGAGCGGCGCGCTGTTTGCGCTCTTCCCGCGTCAGCGGTCTCCCGGTTTCGGCCATCACGATACAATCCACGGGGCAGGGCGGCAGGCACAGCTTGCAGCCGATGCATTCGGAGGCGATCACGGTGTGCATGAGCCGCGCGGCTCCGACAATGGCATCCACGGGACAGGCAGAGAGGCAGAGCGTGCAGCCGATGCAGGCCTGCTCGTCGATGACGGCGACCGGCGGAGCCTTTGCGGGACCCAGGGTCATAGGACAGTGATTCCTGGTCCGGGATGCGCGATACGGGATACGGGATGCAACAAGCTCGATCCGAGATGCGGGATGCGCAATGCGTGATCTGTGATCAAGATTCTATCTCGCATCTCGCAACTCGCATCAGGTTTGTCTTGCGCAGAGCGCGTCAATGCACTCACGCACCAGGGCCGGCCCGCGGTAGACAAGCCCGGTGTAGATCTGGACCAGGCTCGCTCCCGCGGCGATCTTCGCGCGGGCGTCCGCCCCGCTCATGATGCCGCCGACCCCGACAACCGGGATCTCGCCGTGCAGCGCGCGGGACAGCTCGTGAACGATCCGGGTCGAACGCTCCGTCACCGGCGCGCCGCTCAGCCCGCCGGCCTCGCCGGCATGCCGCAGGCCGGCGACGCCGTCGCGGGCTGTCGTGGTGTTGGTGGCGATTACCGCCTCCACCCGGTGATGCCGGAGCAACCCGGCGATAGACGCGATCTGCCCGGCATCCAGGTCGGGCGCGATTTTGACAGCCAGCGGCACCCGCTTTCCATGGGCATCGGCGAGCCGGTTTTGCTCCGCCTTCAGCGTGCCGAGCAGGCTGTCGAGCGCCGCGTCCTGCTGCAGTTCGCGCAGGTTCTTCGTGTTGGGCGAGGAGATATTGACGGTCACGTAACTCGCGAGGGGATAGACCTTGCGCAGGCAGGCGACGTAATCTTCCGCGGCGCGCTCGAGGGGCGTGTCGGCGTTCTTGCCGATGTTGATGCCCAATATTCCGCGGTAACGCGCGCGCTTTACGTTCTCGACCAGGCGATCGACCCCCTCGCTGTTGAAGCCCAGGCGGTTGATGACCGCGCGCGCGGCGGGCAGCCGGAACAGGCGCGGGCGCGGGTTGCCCGGCTGCGGGCGCGGCGTCACCGTGCCGATCTCGATGAAGCCGAATCCCAGCCGGTCCAGCGCGTCGATGTAGTCACCGTTCTTGTCGAGACCGGCCGCAAGTCCCACCGGGTTCGGGAAGCTGAGGCCCATGATATTGCGCGCGCAGGACGCAGGCGCGGCGCCGGCGGAAGGCGCGAGCCCGACGCGGGACAGCGCCTGCAACGATTCGAGGGTGAGATGGTGCGCGGTCTCGGCGTCGAGCGCGAACAGCAGCGGCCGCACCAGCGAATACATGGCGCTATTCTAACAACCTTGAACCTTGAATCCGCTATGCGACTATTTGACCGTGTTTCCTCCTCATGATAGAAACTCCGGACAACCGGAGCGCGAATGGAAAAACGCATAGAGCAAATCACCCAGGTCGTCGCAATTGCGGTGCTGGTGATCGGGTGCCTGATGGTGCTCAAGCCGTTCCTGGCGGGCATCCTGTCGGCGGCAATCCTGTGCTACTCCACGTGGCCTGTTTACCAGTGGTGTGAAGGCAGGTTCTGGGGCAAGCGCTGGCTCGCGGCCCTGGTCATGACGCTGCTCCTCATCCTGGTCCTGGTGCTCCCGCTGGCGCTGATCTCGACGACCTACGCGGGCGAGATTCCGCACCTGTTCGAGCTGCTGCGCGAGACGCTCGCCGAGGGCCTGCCGATGCCGCCGGACTGGGTCGTCTCGATCCCGCTCGTCGGCGAGGCGCTCGACGCCGGATGGCGCGAGATCGCGGGCAGCAAGGACAAGCTCGCGGAGGCGCTTAATCGGCTGTCGCAGCCGGCGCGCGAGGTCCTGGTGCAGGCCGGCATCATCATCGGCGAAGGTGTGCTGCAGCTCACGCTGATCGCTTTCATCGGCTACTTCTTCTACCGTGACGGCGCCACGCTGATCGAGGCGCTGCGCAACGGGCTGAGCCGCGTCGCCGGGAATCTCAGCGGGCGGCTGCTCGAAATCGTCGGCGGCACGATCAACGGGGTGATTTACGGGATCGTTGGCACCGGCATCGCCCAGGCCCTGACCGCGGTGATCGGTTTCCTCATCGCGGGCGTGCCGGGCGCGCTGATCCTCGGCTTCGTCACGTTCTTCCTCTCGATCGTACCTGCCGGCCCGCCGGTGATCTGGATCGGCGCCACCGTGTGGCTCTTCCTGGACGGCCAGCTCGGGTGGGCGGTGTTCATGGCGATCTGGGGCTTCTTCGTCATCAGCAGCATAGATAACATCGTCAAGCCGATCCTGATCAGCCGCGGCGCGAGCTTGCCGTTCGTGCTGGTGCTGCTCGGCGTGTTCGGCGGCGTGCTCGCCTTCGGCTTCGTCGGGATCTTCCTGGGGCCGACCCTGCTCGCGGTCGGCTTCAATCTCGTCCGGCGCTGGACCGAGGCACGGTCTGCCGAACAGCCGCCCGCCGCGGGTTGAGCCGCGGTTACCCTGCGTGTGCAGGGGGCTGCGGCGTTGTCTTCGGTAGGCCCATGATCGCCAGGTAGAGAGCCAGTATCACCAGCCAGCACACCAGCGCCGACCACAGGTTGTGCGAGAGAAAATGCGCGCCCTGCGAGACGCGCGCCATCCCGAACGCCAGACCTGCTCCCATGCCGACCCACAAGGCGGTCAGCGCGAGGCGCCGGTTACCCAGCGCAAGGCCGGCGAAATAGAACGCAAGCAGGCTGAAGCCGGCTGAAGCGTGGCCGCTCGGGAAGCAGCGGCCCGGAGACTGGCCGGGCGCGGCGGCGTCGAACAGGCCCAGGTGCGCGGCATAACCGCCGTACTCCACGAGATCGTAGGGACAGTGCCGGGGATTGCCCGACTTGAGCAGGCTGACCGCGGCAGGGGCGAGCGTGAGCGCAAGGCTCAGGAAAAGCAGCAGCCGGCGCCGGTCCTTCAGCGCCGGGATGACGAAAGACAGCAGGTACGCCGCGATGACGGCGCAGCCGATCAGCACGACCAGGTACTTGGCCCAATGATGGGTCACGATCTCGAATGCCGGGTTGTAGCGCAGCGGAAAGCGGCCGGTGGCGGCATCGTAGAAGCAGTTGCTGACGACGTTGTCGAGATTGGTGGCTTCGAGCGGCAACAGAATCAGCGCCGCGGCACTCAGCGGCAACCAGAGGTGCGCCAGAAAGAATTGCGCGCGGGGCGCGGGCGGGCAGGGCACGGCGTGCGACATGGTCACTCCCGGTTCAGGCGGCTTTCCGAGCCTTCGTAGACCGCGAGTCCCAACACTCCCGCAATGAGCCCGTACTCGAGAGCGAGCTGCGCCTTGCGCGACCAGATTCCGTGAATGTCGTACTTCAACCTGTGGTCGATCTCAAAAGGATCATCGTTGCCCGCGAACGAAGACGAAGACACGGACAGGCACGCAACGGAAAGAATGACGGAAATAATTCGGCCAGCCTTGCCATGCCCCGGGCGCTGCTCCAGCCCCCGATCAAGCCGGCCGGCGGCCGCCGCGCCGGCGTCATTGAGGCCGGTAGCCACGATTCGCGTATAGCTCATAGGCGAGCTGGAACAAACTGGCCGCATCGCGCGTGGCTTCCTGGTCGGCGGCGACCGGCCGCTGTACATTGCGTTCGGGATCGTAGTGGAAAGTCGCGTGCTGTTTGCGGAAGTTGAGTTCCGCCAGCAGCTCGTTACGGAACAGGGCGATGTTGCGATTGTGGTTGAGGAGCGCAAGGCGGCCGTCATCCCCTTCAATCAGCGCATCCCTGCCGAAGAATGTGCTGTCGTATGAGATATTGAGCAGCCCGAGCACGGTGGGCGCGACGTCCAGCTGGCTCACGAGTGTATCCACGCGGCGCGGCGCGACATGGCGCGGGCTGTAGATGATGAATGGAATCTCGTATGTCTTGAGCGGAATGTCCTCGCGCCCGTAGACGCGTGCCCCGTGGTCGGCGACGATCACCACCAGGCTGTCGTCGAACCAGGGACGGGTGCGGAGCTGATCGATGAAGCGCCCGATCGCGTGATCGGCGTAGCGTACCCCGGCTTCCCGCCCGCCGCCGCGCGGCGCGACGCCAGGCACGCCGTCCGGAAAAGTGAAGGGCTTGTGATTCGACGTGGTCATCACCACCGAGAACACGCGCTCGCCGCGCGCCACCTGCTCGTCGTACGCCTTGAGCGCGTTGCGGAACAGGTCTACATCGCTCACACCCCAGATGTTGCTGAACCCGGGCTTGTCCATATCGGTGCGGTCGATCACGCGGTAGCCGTTGTGGCTGAAAAAATAGTTCATGTTGTCGAAGGTGCCGTAGCCGCCGTAGATAAAGGTGGGGCTGTAGCCGTTCTCGCGCATGACCGTCGACCAGTTGAACATTTTTTCGTTGTTTTTGCGCTTGACGATGGATTCCGCGGGTACCGGGGGGAAGGAGGCAGTCACCGCTTCCATGCCGCGCACCGTGCGCGTGCCGGTGGCGTAGGTGCGGGTGAAGACCAGGCTGTCCTGGGCGATGCGATCGAGATTGGGCGTCAGCCCGCGGGTGTCCCCGTAAGCTCCGAGAAACTCCGCTCCGAGCGACTCTTCGAGCAGAACGATCACGTGCAGCGGCTTGGGCGGGGCTGCGTAGGTGATGCGGCGCGCGATCGGGCTGGCGCTGCCGGACAGGAACACGGCATTGGGCTGGGCGACCAGGCGCCGCGCGCGCTCGGCGGCCTCCTTCCCGTCCACGGTCAGGTAGTACTGGTCGTAGTCGAGATGGCTCGTCAGGGCCGCGCTGAAGAAGGATGCAATGCCGTTGGCGGCGAGTTCGCCGGCCACGCGGTTACCGCCCGGTTGCGGGGCCGTGCCTTCGGGCAGGGCATAGGCGGCCAGCAGGGGCAGCAATACAAGCAAAGCGAGCTTTGCGCGCTCCGTGAAGCGGTTATTCGATGCAAAGGCGGCGCGAACCAGCCCGCGCCCGAGCCAGAGCAGGGCGAGCGTCAGCGCTGCTGCGGCAACCATGACCTGCACGACCGGGTAGGAGTCGCGGATGTTCACGAACACCTCGTGCGGGTAGATCAGGTATTCGACCGCGACGTAGTCGAAGCGGGCGTTGAATTCGTCAAAGAAAAAATATTCGACGGCGGCGAGATAGAGCAGTCCGTACAACGCAAGAGCGAGCCCAGCCCACATCAGTGCGCGATGCGCCGTTGAACGGTACAGGCGTTCCGGCAGGAAGAGCAGGTAGACGGCGAGCGGTGCGCAGACGGCCAGGGCAACCAGGAGATCATGGTCTGCTCCCATCGCCATCACTCCCGGCAACGCGCCCCACTCGACCTGGCCGGCTGCGAGCGCCCTGGCTGCAAGCGCGGCGCGGGTCAATGTCGAGATCGACCAGCAGACTGCGGCAGCGGACCACACCAGCGTGAAGCGCGAAGCACGGTCCTCGCGCCCGGCGTCCAGTACGGGCAGGCTGGCGGCGTGCGACATCGATAATCCTCCGTTGGCGCGAGAAGGCGGCGCCCGATTGGGAGGCTATCCCGTCGCGCGTCAAGGGCGCGTCAAGGAAGTGTGAAGAAAGTGTGAAGGAATATTCCGGATCTTTGATCCGGAATATTCCTAATGCAAGACCGCCTGCAGGAAAACCCAGAAGTACGACCCTGCAGGCATTGGCTCCGCACCGCTTTCCAATAGTGGGCGAGGAGGGGTTATATGCGTTAAATCTTGAGGCGGACTTGCGTAAGGATTTTGTCGGATTTTTGGCCCGACAAAATCCTAGGGAAAGACGATGCTGAAGGCGCTGCCCTTGGCGGGGGCGCTCTCGACCTCG
>CAYYZZ010000045.1:0-14071 GCA_964476235.1 uncultured Streptomycetaceae bacterium
TGTTGATCAGCTCCAGCATGTTCACGGTCTTGCCGACGCCGGCGCCGCCGAACAGTCCGATCTTGCCGCCCTTGGCGAACGGGCAGATCAAGTCGATCACCTTGATGCCGGTTTCGAGCAGCTCCGCCGAGGGCGACAGCTCGTCGAACTTGGGCGCGGTCTGGTGGATCGAGCGGCGCTTGTCGGACTTGATCGGTCCGACGTCGTCGATCGGCCGGCCCAGCACGTCCATGATGCGCCCGAGGGTGCCTTTGCCCACGGGAACCGAGATCGGCGCGCCGGTGTTCTTCACCTTCATGCCGCGGCGCAGGCCGTCGGAAGAGCCCAGCGCGATGCAGCGCACCACGCCGTCGCCCAACTGCTGCTCGACTTCGAAGGTGAGGCCTTTCTCGGCCAGCCCCGCCTCGCCGGTGTCCTCGAGGATGAGCGCGTCATAGATATGGGGCATCGCCTCGCGCGGAAACTCGATATCGGTGACCGCGCCGATGCATTGGACGATGGTGCCTTGAGTATTTGGAGTGCCTTGCACTGGTGCCATGGTTCGACCCTTTTATACTGCGGCTGCGCCGCCCACGATCTCAGAAAGCTCTTTGGTGATGCCGGCCTGGCGGTTCTTGTTGTAGACCAGCGTCAGCTCGTCGATAAGGTCCGCGGCGTTGTCGGAGGCGGCCTTCATCGCCACCATGCGCGCCGACTGCTCGGAAGCCATGTTCTCGGCCACCGCCTGGAAGATGATGGCTTCGATATAGCGCGTCATCACCTGGTCCAGAACCGCCTTGGCTTCCGGCTCGTAGATATAGTCCCAGATTGTTTCGGGGGCGCCCAGGCGCTCGCCCGAGAGCGGCAGCAGTTGCTCGATCACCGGCTCCTGCTTCATGGTGTTGATGAAGCGGGTGTAGCCGATCATCAGGCGGTCGAAGCGGTCCCGGGTGTAGCCGTCGAGCATCACCTTGACGGCGCCTATCAGCTTTTCCATCTGGGGGCGGTCGCCGAGCTGGATGGCGTGCGAGATCATGTTCGCGCCCAGGCGCTGCATGAAACCGAAGCCCTTGTTGCCGAGCGCGCAGACGTCGATCTCCTCGCCCTCGGCCTGCCACGCCTTGTACTGGTTGAGCGCCATCCGCAGGAGGTTGGTGTTGAGCGCCCCGCACAGCCCCTTGTCGGTGGTGATGACGATCAGCCCGACGCGTTTCACCGAGTCGCGGTGCACCACGAAAGGATGGCGGTACTCGGGATTGGCGTGGCTGATGTGGGCGGCGACGTTGCGGATCTTCTCGCCATAGGGGCGCGCCATGCGCATGCGCTCCTGCGCTTTGCGCATTTTCGAGGCGGCGACCATCTCCATCGCCCTGGTGATCTTCCGGGTGTTCTGCACACTCCGGATCTTCACCCTGATTTCTTTAGTGCCCGGCATCTTTACCCTGTTGAATGCTTTTGCCCAGCGCGTCCGTCAATAACTGCCGTTCTTTTTCCAGTCCTCGATGGCGGATTTCAGCGCCTTCTCGTCGTCGCCGGCAAGATCCTTCTTGTCCTCCATGCGCGCGACCAGGTCGCCGTACTTGCCCTTCACGTAATCGCGCATCGAGCGCTCGGCGGCGAGCGCTTTCTTCACGTCGACGTCGTCGAAATAGCCGTTGTTCACCGCGAACAGCGTCATCGCCATCTCCCACACCTGCAGCGGGCGATACTGCGGCTGCTTCATGAGCTCGGTCACCATGCGACCGCGCTCGAGCTGCTTGCGCGTCGCCTCGTCGAGGTCAGAGGCGAACTGGGCAAACGCCGCGAGCTCGCGGTACTGGGCGAGCGCGAGGCGCACGCCGCCGCCGGTGTCGCGCCGCTTCATGATCTTGGTCTGCGCCGCGCCGCCCACCCGCGACACCGAGATGCCAGCGTTGATCGCGGGCCGGATACCGGCGTTGAAGAGGTCGGTCTCCAGGAAAATCTGGCCGTCGGTGATCGAAATCACGTTGGTCGGGACGAACGCCGTGACGTCGCCGGCCTGGGTCTCGATCACAGGAAGCGCCGTGAGCGACCCTGTCTTACCCTTGACCTGGCCGTTGGTGAACTTCTCGACGTACGCCGGGTTCACGCGCGCGGCGCGCTCGAGCAGCCGCGAGTGCAGGTAGAACACGTCGCCCGGATACGCCTCGCGGCCCGGCGGACGGCGCAGCAACAGCGACACCTGCCGGTAGGCCCAAGCCTGTTTGGTCAGGTCGTCATAAATGATGAGCGCGTCCTGGCCGCGGTCGCGGAAGTACTCGCCCATGGTGCAGCCGGAGTACGGCGCGATGAACTGCATCGCCGCCGATTCGGAGGCCGTGGCCGCGACCACGATGGTGTAAGCCATCGCGCCGTGTTCCTCGAGCTTGCGCACGACGTTGGCAATCGTGGAAGCTTTCTGGCCGATCGCGACGTAAACGCAGAAGAGGTCCTTGCCTTTCTGGTTGATGATCGTGTCCACCGCCACCGCGGTCTTGCCGGTCTGCCGGTCGCCGATGATCAGCTCGCGCTGTCCACGTCCCACCGGCACCATCGCGTCGATCGCCTTCAAGCCCGTCTGCACCGGCTGCGACACGGATTGCCGCGCGATCACGCCCGGCGCGACCTTCTCGATGACGTCGGTCAGCTTCGCGTTGATCGGGCCCTTGCCGTCGATCGGCGCGCCGAGGGAGTTGACCACGCGGCCGAGCAGTTCCGGGCCGATCGGCACCGAGAGGATCTTGCCGGTGCACTTGACCGTATCGCCCTCGGTGATGTGCTCGTATGCGCCCAGGATCACCGCGCCGACCGAATCGCGCTCGAGGTTAAGCGCCAGGCCGAAGGTGTTCTTCGGGAATTCCAGCATCTCGCCCTGCATCGCGTCGGAGAGGCCGTGGATGCGGCAGATGCCGTCGGTCACCGACACCACCGTGCCCTGAGTGCGGATGTCCGCCGAGAGCGCGAGGCTCTGGATCCTGTTCTTGATCAGTTCGCTGATCTCTGAGGGTTTGAGTTGTTGCATGGTTACCTTCCTCGGATTGCTAGTTTCTCAATGCGGAGGCCATCGTTGCGAGCTGGCCGCGCACCGAGCTGTCTATTACTTCGTCGCCGACCTGCACCCGCACGCCGCCGATCAGTTCCTTGTCCACAGTCACCTGCGGCTTCACCTTGCGCTTGAAGCGGCGCTCGAGGTCCGCGACCAGCGCCGCGATCTGCGCCGCGTCCAGCGGGAAGGCGCTCACCACCACGGCTTCCACCACGCCTTCGCGCTCGTTCTTGAGCTCCAGGAAAATGTCGCGTATTTCGGGCGCGAGCGTGAGCCGCCCGTTTTCGATCAGCACGCGCACGAAATTCTGCATCTCGGCGGTCAGCACGTCGCCGCACAACGACGCGAACAGCCCGTAGAGCTGCTCGTCGGTGAGCCGGGGGTTGCCGATCGCCGCATGCATCTCCGGGTGCGCCGCCATGTGTGCCATCGCTTCGAGCGCCTGTGCCCACTTGGCGAGCGCGCCGCCGGCATCGGCGAAGCCGAACGCCGCCTCGGCGTACGGCCGCGCGATGGTGACGGTCTCTGCCATGGGCTAACGCAGCTCCTGCTTCAACTGCGCGAGCAGATCGGCGTGCGCCTTGGCATCCACTTCCCGGCGCAGGATTTTCTCCGCGCCCGCGATCGCGAGGGCGGCCACTTGCTCGCGCAGCGCCTCCTTGGCGCGCGCGACTTCCTGCTCGATCTCGGCCTTGGCGGCGGACACCAGCCGGTCGCCTTCGGCCTTGGCGGTGCCTTTCGCCTCTTCGATGATCTGGGTTCCGCGCTTGTCGGCCTGGGCGATGGTGTCCTGCACCTGCTGCCTGGCCTCGCCCATCATCTCGGCCGTACGCTTCGCGGCGTTCTCCAGGTCCTGCTTGCCGCGTTCCGCCGCGGCGAGCCCGTCGGCGATCGTCTTCTGCCGCGTCTCGATGGCGTGCAGTAGATGGGGCCAGACCACCTTCACGGTGAACAGGATGAACGCCGCGAAGGCGAGCATCTGTGCAATCAGCGTCAGATTGAAACTCATGCGTTTCCCCTGGAAGATGCAGCGCGCGCTGCGCTCTAGCGAAACGGCGTCGCCAGCGGGCTGGCAAAGGCAAAGAACATCGCAATGCCGAGGCCGATGATGAACGACGCGTCGATCAGGCCCAGCAGCAGGAACACCTTGCCCTGCAGCGAGTTAGTGAGTTCGGGCTGGCGCGCGGCCGCCTCCAGGAACTTGCTGCACATGATGCCCACGCCGATGCACGCGCCCGCGGCGCCGAGGCCCACCATGAGTCCGATACCGATGCCGGTGTAGGCCTGGACCATTGCCAGCAGCTGAAGTTTTTCCATTGTGATTTCCTTTCCTGAGCGAAAAGACGGTTGTTATGGGGAATCAGTGGTGCTCGTGCGCCATTGAGATGTAAACGATAGTCAGCATCATGAAGATATAGGCCTGCAGCAGCACGATCAGTATGTGGAAGATCGCCCACCCCAGACCGAGCACGAACCCGAAGAAGGTGCCGACCAAGCCGGTCGCCGCCCACAGCCAGAGCAGGAAAAACAGGATCTCGCCAGCGTAGATGTTGCCGAAGAGCCGCAGCGAATGCGACAGCGTTTTCGAGACGTATTCGACCAGGTTGAACAGCAGGTTGGCGGGCCACAGCAGCGGATGCGACCCGAACGGCGCGCTGAACTGCTCGTGCACCCAGCCTTTGAGACCCTTCGCGGCGATCGCGAAGTAGATCGACAGCAGCAGCACCGAGATCGACAGCGCGAAAGTGGCATTAATGTCGGCAGTGGGCACCGGGCGCCATTCGTGCAGGCCGACGAGCCCGAGGGCGCTGGCGACCCAGTCGACCGGCAGGAAATCCATGGCATTCATCAGCGTCACCCACACGAACACCGTGAGCGCGGCGGGCGCGATGAACTTGTTGCGGTCGCCGTGATGAAAAATGCCTTTCACCTGCTCGTCGACGAACTCGATCAGCAGCTCGACGAAGGCCTGGCGCCTGTCGGGCACGCCCGAAGTCGCGCCGCGCACGACCCACCAGATGAAGCCGAGCCCGATGACGCCGAGCAGCACGGAGGTCACCACCGTGTCGACGTGGATCGTCCAGAAATCGCCCTCGCCCACCGACGCGCGGAAGAACGTCAGGTGGTGCTGGATGTAATCGGAAGGGTTGAGTTCTTTGCCGGCGGCCATCGCTCGTACGATCTGGTTTTAGTATTCACGCACAAAAAACGCCATGGCAAAAATCAGGACCGTCACCAGGAACGACCCGATGAAGGCTGGCACCACGACGCCGTCGTAGTTCGCCAACACGAGCCACAGGAGCATGACGATCAGGCCAATTTTAACGGCTTCGGCCGTGAGCGCGGCCACGACTACCCCCCCTGCGGAGTCCGCCTTGCCCAACGAGGCGACGATCGCAGACGCGAGTCCGGAGAAGATGCTGACCAAGCCGCCGAGAGCCGCGGAGAGGGCGCCATCGGCGCCAACCCAAAACCCGGCAACGAGCATCAAAACGGCGGTGGCCAGCAATTGCCACCGTAGAACGGTGCGTATCGGCTTGCTCAGGTCGCGCAGCATGGCGTTGATATTTTTTCCGCCCGAGCAAAGCCCCGCAAGTATAGCCTTGCAGCGCGGACAGGGTCAATCTGCTGCATTGCAGCAGTAGGCTGATTGCGTGTCCCTAGCCCAGCTTGCGTAGCAGCGCGTCGAGCTGGTCCAGCGTCGCATAATGGATCACCAGCTTGCCGCTACCCGGTTTCGCCCCGGTTTGTATGTTCACCGCCGTGCCGAGCCGCTGGCTCCATTCTTCCTCGAGGCGCGCCACATCGCGGTCGGTTCTGGCGCGCGCGCCTGCCGGCGCCCGCTTGCCCAGGCCGGCAACTCGTTGCTCGACCTGGCGTACCGAGAGCTGTTTCGCCACCGCCTCGCGCGCAAGCTCGATCTGTTTCAGCGCCGGCAGCACCAGCAGTGCCCGCGCGTGCCCCATGTCGAGTTTGCCTTCGCGCATCAGCTCCTGCACCGGCGGCGCGAGCTCCAGCAGCCGCAGCGTATTGGTGATGGCCGTGCGCGAGCGTCCGAGCACTTCTGCGGCGTTTGCGTGCGTCATGCCGAATTCCTCGATCAGGCGCTTGACACCCGTCGCTTCCTCGAGCGGATTCAGGTCCTCGCGCTGGATGTTCTCGATCAGCGCGACGGCGAGCGCCTGCCGGTCGGGCACCTCGCGCACCAGCGCCGGCACGGTGGCAAGCCCTGCCATGCGGGCGGCACGCCAGCGCCGCTCGCCGGCGACGATCTCGTAGCGGCCCGCGCCTACCGGGCGCGCGAGTATCGGCTGCATCACACCCTGCGATTTGATCGACTCGGCGAGCTCGGCGAGTGTCTCCGGGTCGATGCGCGCGCGCGGCTGGTAGCGCCCCGGCTGCAGCGCTTCGACCGCCAGCATGGTCAGCATCTCGCCGCCGGCCGCCGGGGCCTCGACCGAACCCAGCAACGCATCCAGCCCTCGTCCCAATCCCTTCATCTTGGCCATCGCCTCGCTCCTCATCCGTTAGGAGTTTGTCGGTACCAAGACCGACAAACTCCTAACGCAAAACCGCCAGCAACCTACCAACAGTAAATACATGCGTTCGACTCAGCTCCATACGCCAACGGTGGTCAAGTGGAGATCATTAATTCGACTTAATTCCTAATCCTCGGGCGGTTTTGCCTTTAGCAGCCTGTCGAGAACCCTAGTCCGACAGGCTGCTAGCGCGGTTCAGCATCTCGCCCGCAAGCGCGAGATACGCCTGCGCGCCCTTGGAAGTCTGGTCGAATTTGAGCGCAGGCACGCCATGGCTGGGGGCTTCCGCCAGGCGCACATTGCGCGGAATGACGGTGCGATAGACCTTGTCGCCGAAATGCTCGAGCAACTGGTCCGAGACCTGCTGCGCGAGTGTATTGCGCGGGTCGTACATGGTGCGCAGCAGCCCCTCGATTTCCAGGCCCGGATTCAGGTGCACGCGCACCTTCTTGATGGTCTGGACCAGATCGCTCAAGCCTTCCAGCGCGTAGTACTCGCATTGCATCGGGATCATCACCGCCTGCGCGGCGGTGAGCCCGTTGACCGTAAGGAGGTTCAACGCCGGCGGGCAATCGATCAGGATGAAGTCGTATTCCTCCGCCACCGCGGCAAGCGCTTCCTTCAACTGCGTCTCGCGGTGCTCCATTTCCACCAGCTCGACTTCCGCGCCGGCGAGCTCGAGGTTGGCGGGCACCAGATCGTAACCGCCGTTTTCCGAGCGCACCCGCACTTCGGTGATGCGCCGGGTGCCGAGCAGCACGTGGTAGATCGTGGCGGCCAGGGTGCGCTTGTCCACGCCGCTGCCCATGGTGGCGTTGCCCTGGGGATCGAGATCCACCAGCAGTACGCGCCGGTGCGCCGCGGCGAGGCTGGCGGCGAGATTGACACCTGTAGTGGTCTTGCCGACGCCGCCCTTCTGATTGGTGATGGCGAGGATCCTGGTCATGGTCATTCCCGCTCGAACAGCAGCAGGTGGCGTTGGGCGCGCAACCCGGGAACCGCCAGCGGAATCGCCTGTTGCAAACGCCATCCGTGCGGCAATCGGGTAATTTCTTCGTGCGGATAGATACCCTTCATTGCCGCCAGGCAGCCTCCAGGAGCGACATGCCGCCCGGCCAGGGTAACGAATTCGGCAAGGTCGGAAAAAGCGCGCGAGGTCACCATTTCAAACGCCCGGCCGGGGCGCCAGGCTTCCGCTCGCTCGCATGTCACCGCAACGTTGTCGAGTTTCAACTCGAACTTCGCCTGCTGGAGAAACGCCGCTTTCTTGTGGCTCGATTCGAGCAGCGTCACATGGACGCGCGGCGCGGCGAGCGCCAGCGGGATGCCGGGCAGGCCCGCGCCGCTGCCGACGTCGAGGACCGTGCTCGCCGTCACATGCGGCACGATCGCGAGGCAATCGAGCAAGTGATGGCTCACCATCTTGGAGGCTTCGCGCACCGCGGTCAGGTTGTAGATCCGGTTCCATTTTTGCAGCAGCGCCAGATAATCCAGCAGCCGCTGCTGGGCCTGCGGCGGCAGGATGAGATTCAGTTGGGCGACGCCCTCGGCAAGCTGCGCCGCAAGGCTCATATCACGCCGTTTTCGCTGCGGAGCGCCTCGTTGCTCCCGGGCCGGCCGGCTTATCGAAGTGAGTGCCCGCTAACTTCCGCTTCAGGTGCACCAGCAGCACTGAAATTGCGGCGGGGGTGATGCCGGAGATGCGCGAGGCCTGGCCGAGCGTTTCGGGGCGATGCTGGTTGAGTTTTTGCTGCGCCTCGACCGAGAGCCCGCGCACGTCGCGATAGTCCACCCCCTCCGGCAACCGCAGGTTCTCGTAATGCTCGGAGCGCGCAATCTCATCGCGCTGGCGCTCGATGTAGCCCTGATACTTCGCCTGGATTTCGACTTGCTCGGCAACCTGTGGGTCGCCGACACCGGGTCCGGCGCCAGGCAGCGTCATCAGCTGCGCATAGCCCACATCAGGGCGACGCAGCAGGTCAGTTAGTGAGTGCTCACGATTTAGCGGCTGGCCGATGACTGCCGCCATCGTTTCCGGTGCCAATAGACGCGGGTTGATCCAGGTGCTTTTCAGGCGCTCCTGCTCGCGCGCGATCGCTTCGCGCTTGCGTGAGTACGCTTCCCAGCGCGCAGCGCTCACCGCGCCCAGCCGGTAGCCGGCTTCGGTCAGACGCAGGTCAGCGTTGTCCTCGCGCAAGGACAGGCGATACTCCGCGCGGCTCGTGAACATGCGATACGGCTCGGACACGCCGCGCGTGATGAGGTCGTCCACCAGCACGCCCAGGTAGGCTTCGTTGCGCAGCGGGCACCAGGGCTCGCGCCCTTTCACGCACTGCGCAGCGTTGATGCCGGCGAGCAATCCCTGCGCCGCGGCTTCTTCGTAGCCGGTGGTGCCGTTGATCTGCCCGGCGAAAAAGAGGCCGGCGATGGTCTTGGTCTCGAGCGAGCGCTTCAAGCCGCACGGGTCAAAGTAATCGTATTCGATGGCATAGCCGGGCCGCGTGATATGCGCATTCTCCAAACCGCTGATCGAGCGAACCAGCTCATGCTGAGCGTCGTACGGCAGGCTCGTCGAGATGCCGTTGGGATAGAACTCGCTGACCGTGAGCCCTTCCGGCTCCAGGAAGATCTGGTGCGAGGACTTCGCCGCAAAGCGCGTCACCTTGTCCTCGATCGAAGGACAGTAGCGCGGGCCCACGCCCTCGATGACTCCGGTGTAGAGCGGAGAGCGATCGAGCGCGCCGCGGATGATGTCATGCGTGCGCGTGTTGGTATGCGTGATCCAGCACGGCAGCTGCGGCGGGTGCTGCTCGCGACGCCCGAGAAAAGAAAACACCGGCGTCGGGTCGTCGCCCGGTTGTTCCGTCATCACCGAGAAATCGATGCTGCGACCGTCGATGCGTGGCGGCGTGCCGGTCTTCAGGCGGCCTACCGGGAGCTTCAACTCGCGCAACCGCTGCGCGAGCGTGAGCGCCGGCGGATCTCCCGCGCGTCCTGCCTGGTAGTTTTTCAGGCCGATGTGGATCAATCCGGCAAGAAAGGTCCCGGTCGTCAGCACGACCGTGCGCGCGGAGAATTTGAGCCCGATCTGCGTCACGACGCCGACCACGCGGTCGCCTTCGAGCAGAAGATCATCCACCGCTTGCTGGAAAATGCGCAGCCGCGGCTGGTTCTCGAGCCGTCCGCGTATCGCCTTCCTGTAAAGCACGCGGTCCGCTTGGGCTCGAGTTGCGCGCACGGCCGGGCCTTTGCGCGAGTTGAGGATGCGAAACTGGATACCCGCCTCGTCGGTCGCCGCCGCCATTGCGCCGTCCAGTGCATCGATCTCCCTGACCAGGTGTCCTTTACCGATGCCCCCGATCGACGGATTGCACGACATCTGGCCCAGGGTTTCTATGCTGTGGGTGAGCAGCAGCGTCTTGCAACCCATGCGTGCCGCAACCAAGGCAGCCTCGCTACCGGCATGACCCCCGCCAACTACTATTACATCATATTTGTCAATGGCTTGCATCAATTTACTCGAACCGGGTCTGCGCGCGGGCAATGATACCGTAAATTAGTGGATGGCAGAACCTGTTTGAAGTCTTGTTCCACGTGAAACCTTCTATATGCTGCGATGCAGCATCCTAATTACAGGGTTATGTTCCACGTGAAACCTCCTATAGCTACATCACTTCCCTATGCAGAACCGGCTGAATATTTCTCCCAATAGGTCATCCGAGGTGAAATCACCCGTGATGGCGCCCAATGCCTCCTGGGCTAACCTCAGCTCCTCAGCGAATAGCTCCAGGTGACGCCCCTGCTGGGTCGCGCTGTCCAAGTGCGATCGCGCCTCCTCCAAGGCCCGCATATGGCGTTCACGGGCCATGAACAACCCTTCACCACCCTGCCAGCCCACCGCCTCCAGCAATGATTTCCTCAGCCAATCGATGCCGGCACCGGTTTTGGCCGAGAGCCACACCTTGTTCCTGCCGTCTCGCCGTCCGTGTGCGGCAGATCCTTCCAGCAAGTCAATCTTGTTCATGACCCTGATGCAAGGCAGGGTCGATGGGAGCCTCTTCAGGATGTCCCGGTCGGTATCGCGTTCGCCCTGGGTCGCATCGATCAACAACAGCAGCAGGTCAGCCTTCTCGATTGCCGCCCAGGTACGCTCGACACCAATACGCTCGACAGGATCGCTGGAGTCTCGCAGGCCTGCTGTGTCGATGATGTGGGCGGGGATACCCTCTACGTTGATGCTCTGGCGTATAACGTCGCGCGTGGTGCCTGGAATCTCGGTCACGATGGCTAGTTCTTCTCCTGCCAGCTGGTTGAGCAGGCTCGACTTGCCGACATTGGGCTGGCCAGCCAGCACCACCTGTATTCCCTCCCGCAACAGGCTGCCCTGCTGCGAAGCGGACGACAAATCTCTCAGCCCGGCTTGAATGAGGGCGAGCTTGCCTTCCCCGTCTATCTGTTTCAGGAACTCGATTTCCTCGTCAGGAAAGTCCAGCGTCGCCTCAACCAGCGCCCGTAGCTCGACCAGGCTGCGCACGAGAGCTTCGACCCTCTGCGAAAAGGCGCCTTGCAAAGAACGCATTGCGCCGCGGGCTGCCTCCGCCGTGGCGGCACTGATCAAGTCGGCGACGCTTTCGGCCTGCGCGAGATCGAGCTTGTCATTGAGATAGGCCCGCTGAGTGAACTCGCCAGGCTGTGCCGGCCGCGCGCCCAGCTCGAGGCAGCGCTTGAGCAACTGCTGCAACACGACCGGTCCTCCGTGTCCCTGCAGTTCCAGCACATCCTCGCCGGTATAGGAATGCGGGGCCGGAAAAAAAAGTGCGATGCCTTGATCGATGGCCTCGCCGCGAGCGTCGCGGAACTCGGCCAGCACGGCATGACGCGGTGGCAAGGGTTTGCCGATAAGGCCCGCAATGACGGGGCCGAGTCGCGGTCCGCTCACTCGCACCACGCCGATGCCGCTCAACCCTGGCGCGGTCGCGACAGCGGCGATGGTGTCGTTCTCGCTCATCATCCTGCAATGGCCCGGCCACGGGCCTGGGATGGTTCAGCTGACGTCAGCGCTTTTTGACTGTTGCCTCGCGCTCCAGCGTACGCGTGATTTGCCACTGCTGCGCGATCGAGAGCACGTTGTTCACCAGCCAGTACAACACCAGTCCGGCTGGAAAGAAAAAGAAGAAGATACTAAACACGATCGGCATGATTTTCATCACCTTGGCCTGCACCGGATCCGGCGGCTCCGGGTTGAGCATCGTTTGTATCCACATCGTGATGGCCATCAGGATCGGCAGGATGAACCAGGGGTCGGGCGCGGCGAGGTCGTCTATCCACAGCATGAAAGGTGTGTGCCGTAACTCCACGCTCGCCAATAAAACCCAGTAAAGTGCAATAAAAACAGGTATTTGCACCAATATCGGCATGCAGCCGCCCAAGGGGTTGATCTTTTCGGTCTTGTAGAGCTCCATCATTGCCTGCTGCAGGCGCTGGCGGTCGTCGCCATACTGGTCCTTGAGCCTCTGCAGTTTCGGCGCCAGCACCCGCATCTTGCCCATCGAGCGATAGCTCGCCGCCGACAGCGGATAGAACAGCAGCTTGATGATCACCGTGAGCAGGATGATGGCCATGCCCCAGTTGCCCGTCCATTGGTTGAGCCAGGCCAGCACCCAGAACAGCGGCACCGCGATAACAGTCAACCAGCCGTAATCGATCGTGAGATCCAGGCCGGGCGCGATCTTGGCCAGCTTCTCCTGCTCCTCGGGCCCGGCATAAAGCGGAACGGTGACGGTCGCGCTGGCGTCCGCGCCGACCGCGCCTGCCGGCACGATCACGCCTGCTGCATACAAGTTTTCATCGAGACGGCGCGTGTAAAACTCGCGTGGTGTCCCGTTCTTCGGCAGCCAGGCGCTGAAGAAATAATGCTGAAGTACCGCGATCCAGCCATCGTTGCTGTTCTTCGGGTACGGCGTCTTGGACTTGGCGACGTCCTCGAACGTGAGTTTCTGAAACTTCTCTTTCTCGGTATAGACCGCCATCCCGGTGAACGTCGGCAGCATGGCCGAGTCGCCGGCGGGCGGCTTGGCATCGCGCACGATCTGGAAATAAGCATACGGCTGCACTGCAGCCGCACGCTTGTTGACGATCTCGAACCCGACGTCGATCAGGTAACTTGCCCGGCGGAAACGATAAACCTTGTTGACTTGCACGCCTTCGCCCGCGGGCGCGGTCAGGCGGACCTCCACGCTGTCCTGTCCGTCGGCCAGCTGGTAGCTGTTGCCGCTGGTCTGGTACGCCGTCTGGTGGTTGGGCAGGCCGTTGCCGATCAACCCGGACTGCGCGACATAGGTGCGTTCCGAGGACGTCTCGAACAACACGAAGTCCTTGCTCTTATCGAGCGTGTCGCGGTGCTGCTTGAACTGCAGGCGCCGCAGGTCTCCGCCCTGAGTGCTGATCTGAGCGATGAACAGGTCCGTCTCGATCTGTATCGTGGCGCCTGCCTCCGCTACGCGCCGCTCCTGCTGGGGCACGGCTGCCTGCGGCACGGCGAGCTTGTCGCTCGGGACCGGTAATTGCGCGGTGGATGGTGTCCCTTTTCCGGTCTTCTCGCCATGGACTGCCGCAGACGGCGGCGGTTGCTGATCGCGCTGCCAGGCATCCAGCAGCAGGAACACCGAGAACGAGAAAACGAAAAAAAGAATGAGGCGTTGTGAATCCATACTGTGTTTTGCCGGGAGGCTTGCAGTCCTAGCCGCGTGGCCGGGCGCCAAGCTCTTCCAGCAGCCTGGCGATTTCCGCTCCCGCCTCCACGTTGAAACCCTGGGCCGGGCAGCGGCGCAACTCTACCAACACATCCATGCCCCCCAGGCGGTGACGCAGCTTGCGGAAAGCTTCCCGCACCAATCGCTTGGCGCGGTTGCGATCAACCGCGCGCGACGCCACCCGCTTGCTGGCAATGATGCCAATGCGCGCTAAAGACAAGCCATTAGGCCTGGCGAACACGGTGAAATGGCGGCGCCTTGCGGCGGCGCCTGACGCCAGCGCGGCCGTGTACTCCTCGCGTCGCAGCAGCCGCGCGCTGCGCGGCAGTGTGGCCGAGGCCCCGGCGCTCAGACGCTCAACCGTGCGCGCCCCTTGGCACGACGGGCGCGCAATACCGCGCGCCCGCCGCGGGTCCGCTTGCGCACGAGAAAACCATGGGTGCGCTTGCGGCGAGTCACCGATGGCTGATAAGTCCGTTTCATCCTGGTCTGTCCGCCTGCTGAAAAGCGCGCTATTACAACCTTTAACTCTCGGTCGTGTCAACCTTTTCTTGAGCGCCAAGTCCGCCTCGCCGCGGTTCGGTTTCTGTGGATAACAACCCTCAAAAAGGATAAAATCTCTGCCTGAAAACTCTCCTTCGTCCGGGTCCGAATTCCAACTCCAACGCGACGCCGATGAACAGCTTCTGGCGCTTCTGTCTGGCCCGCTTCGAGAAGGAGCTGCCACCCCAGCAATACCAAACCTGGATCAAGCC
>CAYYZZ010000046.1:0-13887 GCA_964476235.1 uncultured Streptomycetaceae bacterium
GCCTTGTGTATGCCAATTCCACCACTCGCCCGTCATCCTATCCCCTTGCAGACCTTTGCAGCCAGCTTCTAACGGTTCCAGGTACGCTTTCCATGGCGGCTGCCAGTGAGGAAAGCGGGAGGCGGGGGTCGGAATCGAACCGGCGTACACGGCTTTGCAGGCCGCTGCATGACCACTCTGCCACCCCGCCAAAGAGCCTATAACACGGTAAAACACGTGTGCGTTGCTGCCAGAATTGGTGATGACGCGAAGCGAGGTGCAGCCAATATATCGATATTGGCAAGCCGAGCTGACAGAGTCAGCGCCGGTTCTGGCTGCAACCCTTCGGGCTGGCACGAGTTTTACCGTGTTATAAGCTCTCAAACTGAAACTAAAAGGGGATAACGAAGCCTCAAACCGCCAAAGCGGCCTTCGTTATCCCCGGGAATTCTGGAGCGGGAAAGGAGTCTCGAACTCCCGACCTCAACCTTGGCAAGGTTGCGCTCTACCAACTGAGCTATTCCCGCGTTTCGTAAGGAAAATTATACGTCAGCCTGCCCCGCCCCGGCAACCATACTAGGACGGCTTGCGCCACGCGAACGGCAGGGCCACCTTGAGGTAATAGGCCATGGACACCAGCGTGAGCACCGCGGCGATGTAGATGAGCCAGGTCCCGAGCTGCTGCGGGCTGAAGGCGCCGATGCTGTCATGGTAGAGCAGCAACGGTATCGCCACCATCTGGGACACGGTTTTGATCTTGCCGAGAAACGACACGGCGACGCTCTTGGCCGCCCCGATCTGGGCCATCCATTCCCGCAGCGCCGAGATCGTGATTTCGCGCCCGATGATGATGAGCGCGATGATCGCGTCCACGCGCTCGAGCTGCACCAGGGTGATCAAGGCCGCCGCTACCATCAGCTTGTCGGCGACCGGGTCGAGGAAGGCGCCGAAGGCGGACATCTGATTCAACTTGCGCGCGAGCCAGCCATCGAGCCAGTCGGTAATCGCCGCGGCGGTGAAGAGTATGGTCGCCACCAGGTTCTGGTTGGGCACGGAAACCCAGCTCTGTTCGAAATAGAAAATGCCGACGAACAGCGGGATCAGCACGATCCGCAGCCAGGTCAGCAGGTTGGGCAGGTTGAGCGGCATCAAAGTCCTCTAGTGGAGCTCATGATAAATCTTTTCGGCGAGCGCGCGGCTGATGCCTTCGACCTGGGCGAGGTCGTCCGCGCTGGCGGCAAGCAGGCCGCGCAGGCCGCCGAAGCGGGCCAGCAGCCGCTGGCGGCGCTTCGATCCGATACCCGGGATCTTCTCCAGCGTCGAGCTGTTGCGGGCCTTGCCGCGGCGGGCGCGGTGCCCCTGGATGGCAAACCGGTGCGCTTCGTCGCGGATCTGCTGGACCAGGTGCAGGGCCGGGTGCTCCGGCCCCAGGATCAATGGCTCGGAGCGCCCGGCCAGGAGCAGTTGTTCCTGTCCCGGACGGCGTTCCTCGCCCTTTGCCACCGCCACCAGTACCACGTCGCTCATGCCGAGCTCCGCAAAAACTTCCATCGCGACCGATAGCTGCCCCTTGCCGCCGTCGATCAGAACCAGGTCGGGCACCCTGCCCTCGCCCGCGACGACCTTGCGGTAGCGGCGCGTCAACACGTCGCGCATCGCGCCGTAGTCGTCCCCCGGCTCGATGCCGGTGATGTTGTAGTGCCGGTACTCGCTTTTCTGCAGCGTGGACTTGTCGTACACCACGCACGAAGCGACGGCGGCCTCCCCCATGGTATGGCTCACGTCGAAGCACTCGACGCGCTGCGCCGTCTCGGGCAGGTCGAGCGCCTGCTGCAGCGCCGCCCGCCGCGATTCCTGCGTCGCCTGCAGCCCCAGCGCCTGCCCGGCGCCGAGCTCGGCATTGCGTTGCGCCATGTCCAGCCAGGCCTTGCGCTCGCCGACCGGGTTCGCGTGGATCCTGACTTTGCGGCCGGCGCGCTCTGAAAGCAGTTCCTCCAGTGGCCGCGTTTCCAGCTGGGCGCCAGCCACGATCTGCGACGGCACGCCGTGCTGGAGATAATGCTGCTGTACGAAGGCCTCGATGACCTGCCCGGAGTCGTATTCATCGGCATTGCGCGGGAAAAAATTCTTGTCGCCCAGGTGACGCCCGCCCCGGATCATCACCAGGTTGACGCAGACGACACCGGCTGCGCGTCCGCACGCGATGACGTCGGTATCAGCGCCCTCCCCGCTCACGAACTGCCGCTCCCGCACCTTGCGCAACGCCGCGATGCGGTCGCGGAACACCGCGGCCTCTTCGTAACTCATACGGGCGGACGCATCGTCCATGCGCGCCTCGAGGCGCTCTATCACCTCGTCCTCTTTGCCCGCCAGGAACAGGTCTGCGCCGTTGACGTCCTCCGCGTAGTCGGCTTCGCTGATCAGGCCGACGCACGGCGCGGTGCAGCGCCGGATCTGGTGCAACAGGCATGGGCGGGAGCGATTGCTGAATACGGTGTCCTCGCAGGTGCGGATGCGGAACACCTTCTGCAGCAGCTGGATGCTCTCGCGCACCGCGCCCGCGTTGGGGAACGGCCCGAAGTAGCGATGGCGCTTGTCGAGGTTGCCGCGGTGAAAGCCGAGGCGCGGGTAGCGGTGCCCGGTGATAATCAGGTACGGATAAGTCTTGTCGTCCCTGAACAGTATGTTGTAGCGAGGGCTCAGGGCCTTGATCAGGTTGCTTTCCAGCAGCAGGGCCTCGACCTCGGAGCGAGTGACAGTGGTCTCCAGAGCGGCCACCTGCCCGAGCATGATCTGGATGCGGGACGACAGGCTGGCCGTCTTCTGGAAATAGGAGGCGACCCGCTGCTTGAGATCGAGGGCCTTGCCGACGTACAGCACTTCCCCCGCGCTGTTCAGCATGCGGTAGACGCCGGGCAGGTGGGGCAGCCCGGATACGATTGGGGCGGGATCGAACGCCACGGCGGACGAAAAAACGCGATTAAGAGGGTAACAAAATGAGGGGATACATCCCCTTATGCTCCCCTACATCAGGGGCCGTTTCAATCGTTCTGAAACGGCCTCAAAGGGTTGGCGCCGTCTATCGGCGCAGGCGGCGGGAAGAACGAACCAGATACCCGCGAATGGCGTCGAAAACACCTTGGAACATCTCCGGGGCGAGGCGCTTGGTCTGCGTATTATAACGGCTGCAGTGATAGCTATCGTAGAGCGCCAGTCCGCGCGGTAGCGCATGCCGCGCGCCGTGACGGAAGCGGTGCGCGGAGCGCTTGAGCCCGAGCGCCATCAGCACCGCGTCGTGGGCGATCAATCCCAGCGCCAGTATCACGGCTCCGTCCGGCATGGAATGGATTTCCGCTGCAAGGTAGGCGTTGCAGCGGCGCACCTCGTCGGGCAAGGGCCGGTTCGCGGGCGGCAGGCATTTGACGGCATTCGTGATGCGGCAGTTGTCGAGTCGTAGTCCATCGGTCGCGCTGACGGACACCGGGCGGCTGGCGAAGCCGTAGCGGTGCAGCGTGTCGTAGAGCAGGATGCCGGCATGATCCCCCGTGAACGGACGGCCGGTGCGGTTGGCCCCATGCATTCCCGGCGCCAGTCCGACGATCAACAGCCTTGACCGCGCCGCGCCGAACGGAGCAACCGGGCGCGCATGATAATCCGGATGCCCGTCACGCACCTGGTCCAGGTGGCGCGCCAGCCGCGGGCAGCGCCGGCAATCTGTCGAGAATTCCTGCATCAATCCAACTGGTTAGTGTAAAATGGCCAACTTTTTTCAGGCAGAGTAGCGAAATGGCTAAAGTTCTGGCAACCGAAATCCGTCCCGGCAACCTGATTGAATGGGACAAGCGCGTCTGGCGCGTGCTCAAGTCCTATCACGTCCATGTCGGCGGACGCGGCGGTGCCTTCATGCAGGTCGAAATGAAGGACCTTGAGTCGGGCACCAAGCGCAACGAGCGGATCCGCACCGAGGACAAGGTCGAGCGCGCGTTCGTGGACCAGCGCGATATGCAGTATCTGTACAGTGACGGCTCCGGCTACATCTTCATGGACAAGGAGACGTTCGAGCAACTCACCCTGCCCTCCGATTTTCTCGAGGGACAAGCCGGCTATCTCATCTCCAATACCGATGTGCAGGTGAATTTTCACAACGACCGGCCGATCGGCATACAAATGCCGCCGACCGTGATACTGACGGTGGTGGAGACCGAGCCCAACCTCAAGGGCGCCACCGCAACCGGCTCGTTCAAGCCGGCCAAGACCGAAACCGGGGTGACGGTGATGGTGCCCCAGTTTGTCTCGGAAGGCGAGAAAATCAAGGTCAATACCGACACCGGCGATTACATCGAGCGCGCATAACAGCCTGTTGCTGACGCAGTCAGGCTGTTATAACAGAAACAGGACGGGCACGGACCCTCCTTCGGTCATCGAAACGCAGTTGCACCGGAATTCCGTAATTCCAACTTGAGAGTCTTCGTCAAGAAATTCAGGACCGGGGTCCGGAATTTCTTGGCCACAGCCGGATTACCGAAGTGCGACGCATGTCCCGCATTCCCCGAACCTCGGGCTGGAGCGTGGCATGCCCGATGCCGTAGCGATCGAGCAGCATCGCGCTTGCCGAGGTGAGGATTTCGGGCCATCGTTGCAGGTCATCCAGCTCGACATGCGCCGACAGCGCAATCTGGCCGGGCGTGATGCTCCAGACATGGAGATCGTGCACCGAACTCACCCCTGGTAGCGCCGCCAGCGCCTGACCGATCGCGGTGAGTTCGATGGCCGGCGGTACGCCCTCCATCAGCACGTGAAGTGTATCTCGCAGCAGCCTGAGGGTGCTTGCCAGGATCAGGCCGGCGATAGCCAGGGAAAGGATGGGATCGATCGGCAGCCATCCGGTTGCGTAGATCACGGCGCCCGCCGCCAGGGCGGCAAACGAGCTGATGAGATCGCCCATGACGTGCAGCAGCGCGGCGCGCGAGCTCAGCGTGCGCTCGCCGCGGCTCAGGATCCAGGCCACCACGGCATTCACCAGCAGCCCGACGAGGGCGATCGGTATCATCCCCAACGCCGCTACCGGTCTCGGCTGGTGCAGGCGGGCTACCGCTTCCACGACCAGCACGAGGATGATCGCGAGCATCAGCAGGCTGTTGATGAGCGCGCCGATCACCTCTGCTCTCGCCCAGCCATAGGTATGGCGGTGCCCGGCCGGCCGCTGCGCGAGCCTGGCCGCAACCGCCGCCAGTCCCAGGGCAAGCGCATCCGATAACATGTGGCCGGCATCGCTCAATAGGGCCAGCGAGCCGGTCCACAACCCGCCGGCCACCTCGACCACTGCGTATCCCGCGGTGATCGCAAGCGCGGTCACGAAGACGGGCCTGCCCGTCGCGTGCGCGGGGTGGTGGTGATCCAAACTCATGAACTCAATGGCAGGTCACCGTCCCTGTGTCCGATGCCCGCTATCGCATGGAGCGCTCGAACGTAACTGGCGTCTTCCCGCAGCTTGACCATGCCGCCGGCCCGCGGTTTGCCGTGCAAGCGCGCCAGGCGCGCCAGGCTGACCGCCGGCATCGAGTAATTCAGGCCGGCCAGAAGCTCGTCTGCCCCGGTGGGGTTGTTGCATAACAGCGCCATGTCGCAGCCGGCCGCGAGCGCCGCCTCGGCGCGCCCGACCATTCCGCCCGCTACGCTGGCCCCTTCCATGCCGAGATCATCGCTGAACACCACGCCGCCGAATCCGAGCTTTCCGCGCAGAACCTCCTTGAGCCAGATCGCGGAGAAGCCCGCCGGATGGCTGTCTACGCCGGGGTAGATCACGTGCGCCGGCATGACTCCACCCAACCCCGCATCAATCATGCGCCGGAACGGCACGAGATCGGCCGCTTCGATATCCTCGAAAGACCTCTTGTCGACCGGCACCTCGTGATGAGAGTCGCCGCGCACGTGCCCGTGGCCGGGAAAATGCTTGCCGACACCGGTCATGCCGGCCTGCTTGAACCCCTGCAGCAGGGCGCGCGCCAATTCGGCAACGGCGCGCGCTTCGGAGTGCAGCGCCCGGTCGCCAATGACGCTGCTGTTGCCGTGATCGACGTCGAGCACCGGGGCAAAGGTCAGGTCCACGCCGTGAGCCTGAAGTTCGGCTGCCAGGACAAACCCGGCTTCACTGGCGAGCTGCCGGGCGTGCTGCGGGTTGGCGTCCCACGCCCTGCCCAGCTCCCGCATGGGGGGTATCAAGGTGAAGCCGTCGCGAAACCGCTGAACCCTGCCGCCTTCGTGATCGACCGCAATGATCAGTGGCGGGCTGCGCAAGGCGTGAATTCCGGCGGTCAACCGCAACAGTTGTTCGGGGCTCGAGTAATTGCGGGTGAACAGGATGACGCCGCCTACCAGCGGGTGCATGAGGCGGCGGCGGTCGTCCTCCGTCAACTCCGTGCCGGCAACGTCCAGTATGAGCGGGCCGAGCGGCCGCATTTTTTCACTCATGTTTCGAGCACCACGCAGGCGCAGGCGAGGTTCTGCTCGTCGCTGATCGTCAGATGATGGCCAACGATGCCGCGGCTTCTTATCAGCTCTTCGAGCCTGGGGTGGAATGAAAACCCCGGTTTTCCCGCGACATTCTGGACCACGCTGATGCACTGCAAGGTCACGGGGTAGCGGAAGCCCGTGCCCATGGCCTTGGAGAAGGCTTCCTTGGCCGCGAAACGGTTGGCCAGAAACAATACCGGCTTGACCGTCTTGAGGTAGCCCGGCCATTCCAGCTGGGTCAGCACGCGCCGCGCGAAGCGCTCGCCATACTTCTCCATCAGTCGCGCAATGCGCCGCGGCTCCACGACGTCGATGCCAATGCCGTGGATCATCGCGCGGGGGCCATGAGCGCCTTCATCTCGCGCACGGCCTGGGCGATGCCCACGAATACCGAGCGGGCGACGATGGCATGGCCTATGTTGAGTTCCCTGATCTGCGGGATTGCAGCGATCGGCCGGACATTCGCATAATTCAATCCGTGTCCGGCGTTGACGTGCAGGCCCTTCCCCGCCGCGTATTCGGCCGCCGCGCGAATTCCGTCGAGAGCTTTCTCCCGCTGCCTTTGACCGCGGGCCTCGGCATAAACGCCGGTATGCAATTCGACCACCGGCGCACCGGCTTTCAGCGCGGCGTCGATCTGCCTCCTGTCGGCGTCGATGAACAGCGATACCCGGATGCCAGCCGAGCGGAGATCCCGGCACGACCGCTCGACCCGCTTGAACTTTCCCGCCACGTCCAGCCCGCCTTCAGTGGTCAACTCGGCGCGCCGCTCCGGCACCAGGCAGACATCGTGCGGCCGGATGCGTCGGGCAAAGGCGATCATTTCCGGGGTGACCGCCGCCTCCAGGTTCATGCGTGTCCGCAGCGCCTTGAGCAATGTCACGACATCCCGGTCCTGGATATGCCTGCGGTCTTCGCGCAAATGCAGCGTGATGTAGTCCGCGCCGGCGTCCTCCGCGGCCAGTGCCGCCTCCAAAGGGCTGGGATAGTCCGTGCCGCGCGCCTGCCGCAGGGTCGCAACGTGGTCGATATTGACGCCCAGCAGAATCATAATTCCTGAAGGTCGCGCAACAGCTGCCGGGTATGCAGGACCTGGTTGCCGAGGTAATGATTGATCAGCACGCGCATCAACGCCTTGCTTTGCTGTTGCGTCACGGCGCTGGTGAATAGACCGGACTGCATGTCGATCAGCGTCTGGCCGGACAATTCTACCCCGTTTCTCGGCGTGGAATGACCGCCCACCGGCCCGCGCTCGACGATGTACACGTAGCTGCGCTCTCGCGCGACCGGCTCGTCCCGTTCCACGTCCCGGTCCAGGATCACGGCGTAACCCAGCTCGCGCAACAGCGCCAGCTCGAAGCGCCGCAGCAGCGCGAATTGGTCCACGCCTTCGCCTAGCGCGGCGAGAGTACCCTCGTAGATCGTGAACAGCTGTTCATGCGGATCGTCGCGCGGCAGCAACTTCAGCAGCAGCTCGTTGAGATAGAAGCCGCAGATCAGGGACTGCCCCCTCAATGGCGCGTAGCCACCCTGCCATTCCGCCCGGATCAGCGTGCGCAGCTCCCGTTTCCCGGTCCAGGACAGGAGCAGCGGCTGAAACGATAGGAGGATGCCGCGTAACGACGACTTGGGGCGACGAGCTCCGCGCGCCACCATCGCAACCCGCCCATGGTCGCGGGAGAATGTTTCCACGATCAGGCTGGTCTCGCGGAACGGATAGCTGTGCAGGACAAAGGCCGCCTGGGCATCCTGCTGGAACGGGCCCTGCGCCGGCACTCTACTCTCCGAATCCCATGCGCTTGAGAGTCGTTTCGCTCTCCGCCCAGCCGCGCCTCACCTTGACCCAGACTTGCAGGAACACCTTGCCTCCGAATAGCCGTTCCATGTCGAGGCGCGCCCGCGTGGCGATCGACTTGAGCTTGGCCCCCTGCTTGCCGATCACGATGGGCTTATGGCTTTCCTTGTCCACCAGTATCGAGGCTTCGATACGGCGCAGGCCGCCATCCTGCCTGAATCGCTCGATTTCGACAGTGGCCGAATACGGCAGCTCGTCGCCGAGCTGCTGAAACAGCTTTTCCCGCAGCAACTCCGCCGCCAATAATCGCTCATTGACCGTGGTCAGCTCGTCTGCGTCATGCAGTGGCGGCCCCTCGGGCATGAGCCGCACGATCGCATCCAGCAGTTCGCCCACCTGCGACCCTTTCGCTGCGGATACGGGGATGATCGCTTCGAACCGGCGCCGACCGGAAAGCTCGGCGATGAAAGGCAGGAGCCGGGGCTTTTCCTTCACGGCATCGATTTTGTTGACCGCGAGTATGACCGGCGCTTGAGGCGGCAGCAGCTTCGACACTGTCTCGTCGCGCCCGTCGTATTTCAATGCCTCCACCATCCATACGACTGCGTCCACTTCCTGCAGGCTCGCGGCGACGCTGCGGTTCATCGCCCGGTTCAGCGCGTTGTCATGCTCGGTCTGGTAGCCCGGCGTATCGACAAACACGATTTGCGCGTCGGCACGGGTGACGATGCCCGTGATCCGCTGCCGTGTGGTCTGGGGCCGACTCGAGGTGATGCTGACCTTGCAGCCGACGAGGCGGTTCAGCAGCGTGGACTTGCCGACGTTGGGGCGGCCGACGATAGCCACGGTGCCGGCGCGGTGCGCGGGCGCCGTCTCAGGCTCGGGTTGCAAGCTCATAAGCCTGGCGCGCGGCCTCCTGCTCGGCGCCGCGCCGGCTGGCGCCTTCTCCCAGCGATCGTATGCCGAGCTCGGGAATGGCGCATTCAACCTGGAATTGCTGCTCGTGCGCCTCGCCGTGGGTGGCCACCACGGCGTATTGCGGCAGCGCGAGCTTGCGCCCCTGCAGGTACTCTTGCAACAGCGTCTTGGGATCCTTGCCCGAGGTCAAGGGGTCGATGGTATCGAGCACGTTGCCGAGCAGGGCGCGCACCACTTTGCGCGCGGCCTCGAATCCATCGTCGAGCAATGCGGCGCCGATCACGGCTTCCACCGAATCGGCCAATATGGAAGGCCGGCGCGCGCCCCCGCTTTTCAACTCGCCCTCGCCGAGGCGCAACTGTTCCCCGAAGCCGAACTGCTGCGCAGCGGTGGCGAGCGAGGACTGGTTGACGATGTTCGCGCGCAGCCGTGACAACTCGCCTTCGGTCAAACGGGGAAATCTGTTGAAGAGTTCCAGCGCGACCACGCAATTGACCACGCTGTCGCCGAGAAATTCGATGCGCTCGTTGTGGGTCGTGCTGTAACTGCGATGCGTGAGCGCCCGGCGCAGCAACTCGAGGTCGGTGAATCGGTAGCCGATCCTGAGACAGAAGCCCTCGAGATCCATCAGGCGGCCGGGTGCCGGATAATCCTTTATCGCTTGGCGGAGGACGGGGAGAAATCCATGCACGCGCGGAGATTGGCCACGACGTGCGCGCAGGTCGAGTACTCGGCGCTGACCACGATACCGTCGCCTTCCTTGGTGATGACGAGGTCCTTGGCCGTGATCGACTTCATATCCTCGATCATCGAGCGTTTCGTGAAGGCGTTCTCGACATCGCGCCGCTGCCCGCTGCTGGCTTCGGAATCGTTTGCGATTGCCTTCAACTGCTTCTGGATCGTCAAGTATTCGAAATAAGATGGGCCGATCTTGAAGCCGAGCAGCAAGGCGAATATCAGCACAATCGACCACAGCATGAACCCGGACAGTGACACGCCTTTTTGTTTGTGCATGACTCACCTTTCTTAGTTGATGAACTGGCCGATCCTCTTGAAATCGTCGAAGTTCCACCAGATCATGAACGCCTTGCCGACGATATTTGCCTCGGGAACAAACCCCCAGTAGCGGCTGTCGCTGCTGCTGTCCCGGTTATCCCCCATGAGGAAGTAATGTCCTGCCGGCACTGTGCAACTGAAACCCGTCTCATTGTAGGCGCAATTCTCGCGGAATGGAAAGACCCGGACGCCGGAAATATGCACGCTCGGCACCTCTGTTTGCACCAGTATCGCATGTGGGCGCTCATCCAGCGTTTCGATCAGGCGCTGCGCCGAGACAAAACTGAGCCCCGACTCGACGTAATTATACTTGCCGTCCAGCGTCAGCCTGATTTCCCGGTCGTTGATCCACAGCCGCTTGTTGCGATAGGCGACCCGGTCGCCCGGCAAGCCGACCACGCGCTTGATGTAGTCGAAGGCGGGGTTTTCCGGGTAGCGGAACACCATGACTTCGCCCCGGCGCGGCTGGTTGACGTCGGCGACCTTCTGATTGATGACCGGTAGCCGTATGCCGTAGGTGAACTTGTTCACGAGTATGAAGTCGCCCACCAGCAGCGTCGGCAGCATGGAGCCGGACGGGATCTTGAACGGCTCCACCAGGAACGACCTCAGCAGGAACACCACCAGGATCACCGGGAAAAAGCTCTTCGGGTATTCGATCCACCACGGCTCGGGGCGTCCCGGCCCGCGCCGGCGGCGCAGCCAGTAATGATCCAGCAGCCACACCGCGCCGGTCGCGACCAGCAGCAGGAACAGGATAAGCGCGAAGTTCATGCCGATCACCGTTATTTCTCGACCTGCAGGATGGCGAGGAAAGCCTCCTGGGGAATCTCGACGCTGCCCACCTGCTTCATGCGCTTCTTGCCTTCCTTCTGCCGCTCCAGCAGCTTTTTCTTGCGCGTGATGTCGCCGCCGTAGCACTTCGCCAGCACGTTCTTCCTCATCGCTTTGACCGTCTCGCGCGCGATGATGTGAGATCCGATCGCGGCCTGCACCGCCACGTCGAACATCTGGCGTGGGATGAGCTCGCGCATCCGCACGGCGAGGTCCCGACCGCGGTGCTGGGCATTCTCGCGGTGGACGATGAGCGACAGCGCATCAACACGGTCGCCGTTGATCAGGATATCGAGCCGCACCATGTCGCCGGCGCGGTATTCCAGGAAATCGTAGTCGAGCGATGCGTAGCCGCGCGAGACCGACTTCAGCCGGTCGAAGAAGTCCATCACCACTTCGTTGAGCGGCAGCTCGTAGGTGAGCATCACCTGGCGGCCCAGGTATTGCATGTTGCGCTGGGCGCCGCGCTTCTGGTTGCACAGCGTCAGCACCGACCCGACGTAATCGTTGGGCACCAGTATCGAGGCGGTAATGATCGGCTCCCGGATCTCTAGGATCTTCGAGGGATCCGGCAGTTTCGACGGATTCTCGATCTCGATCACGCTGCCGTCGCGCAGCGCCACCTGGTAAACCACGGTCGGCGCGGTGGTGATCAGGTTCATGCCGTATTCGCGCTCGAGCCGCTCCTGGACGATGTCGAGATGCAGCAGCCCGAGGAAGCCGCAGCGGAAGCCGAATCCGAGCGCTTGCGATGATTCAGGCTCGAAGCGCAATGAAGCGTCGTTCAAGTGCAGTTTTTCCAGCGCCTCGCGCAGCGCTCCGTAATCCCCGGCGTCGACCGGGTAAAGCCCCGCGAATACCTGAGGCTTGATTTCCTTGAAGCCGGGCAGCGGTTCCGCGGCAGGCCGCTGGGCCAGCGTCAGCGTATCGCCGACGCGCGCGGCCTGCAGTTCCTTGATGCCGGCCGTGACAAAACCCACCTCGCCGGCGGCGAGCGCATCCTTGCTTTTCGCCTTGGGCGTGAACACCCCCACCTGCTCGCACAGGTAATTGGCGCCGTTCGACATCAGCAGGATGCGATCCTTGGGTCTCAAACTGCCGTCCACGACCCGCACCAGCATCGCCACGCCGACGTAGTTGTCGAACCAGGAGTCGATGATGAGCGCTTTCAGCGGACCGTCGGGATTGCCCGACGGAGCCGGTATCCGGCTAATCACGGCTTCCAGGATCTCGGCCACCCCATCGCCGGTCTTGGCGCTGACGCGCAAAGCGTCCGCGGCGGAGATGCCGATGATGTCTTCGATCTCCCCGATCACGCGCTCGGGCTCGACTTGGGGCAGGTCCATCTTGTTGAGCACCGGGATCACCTCCACCCCCAGCTCGGTGGCGGTGTAGCAATTGGCCACCGTCTGCGCCTCCACACCCTGCGATGCGTCCACCACCAGCAGCGCGCCCTCGCAGGCCGAGAGCGAGCGCGACACCTCGTAGGAAAAGTCGACGTGCCCCGGCGTATCGATCAGGTTGAGCAGGTACTGCTTGCCGTCCTTCGCGCGGTACTCGAGCGCCGCGGTCTGCGCCTTGATGGTGATGCCGCGCTCGCGCTCGAGGTCCATGGAATCGAGCACCTGCTCTTCCATCTCGCGGTCGGCCAGGCCCCCGCAAAGCTGGATGAAGCGGTCGGCCAGCGTCGACTTGCCGTGGTCGATGTGGGCGATGATGGAGAAATTGCGGATATGCTGCATGGAAAAGGGCACCCGTCAGTGCCCTTCCTGCTGACGTAAAGCCGCGTATTTTATCGGATTTTCGCGAGATACGCAGTAACGATTGCAGACTCGAGCCGGTAGTGGCACAGCTCGTGCCCGCCATGCATCAATACCGGCACCTGTTCACCGTGGCGCTGCTCCAGATCCGGGTCGGCGTCAACGTCGACGACCACGATCTCGAAATGAAAAAGGCCCTGCAACCCCCGCAGGGCCTCGATCATTTCGTCGCACAGATGGCAATAGGCGCGGCTATAGACGGTCAGCGTCAGCCGGTTAGAGCCTATAACACGATGAAACGCGCGATGCGCTGGCACGCTTAGTTGCCATCAACGCGGAACGGGATGTAGAGCGAGTTGGTGCCGCGACGGACGAGCAGCGCGACGATCCTTCCCTTGTCGAACTGCCCCATCATCTGGTTGAACTGCTCCACCGACTTCACGTCCTGGTTGTTGATCGCGAGGATCACGTCGCCGCGGCGGACACCGGCCCGCGCCGCGGCGCCCTGCGCGTTCTCCACCAGCACGCCGCCTGCAATCTTGAGCTCGCCGCGCTGGGCTTCGGTGAGCTCGGACAGGGTCAGCCCGTACAGGCTGGGAGAGGCGGCCGGCGGCTTGCCGCCGCGCCGGCTCTGGCGCGCCGAGCGATCGTCCATTTCCGCCACCACCACCTGCATGTCGCGGGGCTGCTTGTTGCGCCAGACCTGCACCGTTGCCTTGGAGCCGGGCTTGGTCGCGCCGACGATGCGCGGCAGGTCCTCGGAGGCGGCAACGGGCTTGCCGTCGAAACGCAGGATGACGTCGCCGGCCTCGATGCCCGCCTTCTCGGCCGGGCCGCCCTTCTCCACCGAGTTGACCAGCGCGCCCTGGGGCTTGGGCAGACCGAAACCGTCAGCCAGTTCCTTGGTGACGGGCTGGATCACGACGCCGATACGGCCGCGGGACACTTTGCCGGTGGTGCGCAGCTGCTGGGCGATGTCGTTCGCGACGTCGATCGGGATGGCAAAGGACAGCCCCATGAAGCCGCCGGTCC
>CAYYZZ010000047.1:0-13857 GCA_964476235.1 uncultured Streptomycetaceae bacterium
ACCCCGGCTCACTCCCTCGTCCTTACTGCGCGCCCTGCTCGCGCACCTTCTCCACCATGCGGTCGAGTTCCAGTTCGACCGTTTGCTTGATTTCCTCGTCGTCGGGATAGCTGAGCAGCGACAGATCGGAGAATTCACCGTAGATGCGCTTGCGGCGGCCGAGCACCAGACGGCGGCGCATGTTCTCGACTTCCCGCTTCAGCATGAATTCAGTGCCGTGCTCCCAGTAGATCGAGAGCGTGTCCACTTTCAGACCGGAGCGCAGCAGGCGCACCACGAACTCGAAGCGGATCGAGTGCATCCCCATCGAGCGCAGCTGAACGATGCGGTGAGACGGGATGGATTCCCCCGCCCGCAGGGACTTGATTTCCTCTTGCCGTGACGCCATGCGTGAGCCGTTCTTGTAATTTTGTCTGCGCGTAGCCTAGCCCTAGCGGAAGATTTTGCCAAATCTATCATTTTGTTAGGTTTTTCGTTTCAACAAGGACACGTGTAACCCTGCGAGGATTACGCGGATATTCAGCTGAAAACACTTGTGAAACAGGATGTCGGACCGTTTTGCGACTTGAGCAGGCGCCACGACAGCCGCTTAAGGGTCCACCGCCTGGACCGTCTCGTGACCTTCCCCGCTCTTCCAGCGCAGCCACATGCGCAGCCGCCGGAAATCCCGCGCGTCCACATTGTCGGGCACCAGTATCACCCTTCTCGTCAGCCACCATCCCCGCGGGCGGAGATTGACGACCGTCATGTGGGGGGAAACGTAGCTCGAGCCCAGCAGCTCGCAGTCGAACCACTCGCCGCGCCGCGTCTGGCACGCAATCTCCCCTCCCGCCCGGAGTTCCAGCGCCACGATCGAATGCGCGGCGTGCAACGCCGCGTCCCGCGCCATGAAGTAGACGAGGCTGACGGCGATCGCAAACGTCAGCACCGTCTTGCCGACTACCGGGATCGGCACCAGCCACAGCACGCCGGTCGCCGCGAGGTGAACGGCGCTGACCGCAATGGCGATCAGCACGGAGGGCGCGACCTGGATGCGCTGGAAGAGCATGGCTAAGGCAGGTGCTTCAGAAGCGTTTTCCGGAACCGCCTGGCGATCTTCCGGAAGCCGTTCAGGTTCGGGTGCAGCTCGTTCGCCCCATCGGCACCCTTCAGCATGTCCGACGTCCTGACGAATTCGAATCCGGGCCCACTGAGGCCGGCGAGCATGTCGGCGAAGCCGTCGTCCCAGTAAACCGTCACTACGTCCCCTTTTTCGCGGCCGGCGCGCGGCTCTCCTGGCAATACCCCCGGCCGGCATCGGGCCCGATGGGGCATTGCATTCCGCTACACTCTGGCCCCATGCGTCCTGAACCGGTCTATGACGCGACAGGAAAACAATGAATCATACCGAACTGATCGGCTATCTGGCCGCGGCGCTCACCACCCTCGCCTTCATCCCCCAGGTGCTTCATACCTGGCGCCTGCGATCCGCGCACGGCGTCTCGCTGGGAATGTACGCCATCTTCACGAGCGGCGTCGCGCTTTGGCTGGTCTACGGGCTGCTTCTCGGCGCGTGGCCCCTCATCATGGCGAACGGAGCCACCCTCGCGCTGGCGCTGTCCATCCTCGTGATGAAAATCCGCTATCGCTGAGGGGCTGGCCCGCGGGCCGGTGCCCGGCGGCGGGTGTTATCCGCAACCCTTCGCCGAGCAGCGGTAACGGTTCACCTGCCACCAGACGGTCACCACGTTCCGCTTCCAGATCGGCAATTCCTCGTACCAGTCGCGATCGGCCCGGCATTGCGCGCAAGGATCCGTGTTCGAAGAGTCCATGCCGTTGCCGCCGCGGGAATTCATGAATGCCCCGATGCCGTAGGAAATGCCAAGCGGGACGACAAGCATGAGCACGATGACGCCGATCATGACCAACAAGACCATCAGGTATTGCATATGGTGCTCCTCCTTTTCCGGAGTTTCGGAGTGAAACCCTGCTGGCACAAGCGCGGCTATTGTAATTTATTCCGCCGGCATCGGATTACTTTACCGCCCCCGGCCGGCTTCGCGTGTGACTTTCTCCACGCGCGAGAACAGATAGATCAGATGGCCGGCGGGTCTTCCCGGACGACCTGCTCCGCGAACTGCATGTTCACGCAGTCTTCGTATCGGAACGGTGTCCGCAACAAGCCTTCGGCGAGCGCGGCATCGCGCAGCCACTCGAAACCCTTGCGCTCGAGCAAGGGCGTCCGGTTCCACACGCCGAGCGCTTTATAGCCATCGAACGACGAGGCCAGCACGCGTTTCGGGAGATCCGGAAAATAGCCGGCGATGGCCCCGGCAAGGTCTTCCCCGCTGTGCGCCGCGATCCATTTCTGGGTCCGGTACATGGCGCGGCACATGCGCAGCGCGACGTCCGGGCTGCGCTCGAGAAAAGCGCGCGTGGTGTTAAACGTGGTGTAGGACGTGAACCCGCGGCTTGCCGCCGCGTACCAGACGTGTCCCGCTCCCTCCGCCTCCAATTGAGCGGCGAACGGCTGAAAGACCTGGATCGCATCCAGGCGCCTCGCGCGCAAGGCCGCGGCGTTGTCCGCCATGGTGCCGTCAGCTTTTCGATGAATACTGGATTCGGCGATCTCCAGCAGGCGCAGGTCATGGCGAAGGCAAATCCAGGGAGTGGGAACTTCGGAGACGGTACCCACCTTCATTCCCATGAGATCCTGCAGCCGGAAGGCGGGATTGGGCTCGCGGCCGACCAGAAAGAACGGGTCGCGGCCCACGACTTCGCAGAATGCGACCACCCCGGCCGCGGGGTTCTTGTCGAGCGTGTTCATGAGTCGCAGGGGGCCGCCCCACGACACCTCCCCCTCCCCCGAGATCTGAAAACGCACGGTCGCATCCGACGAAGGCTTGACGACGACCTCCAGGCCTTCCTGCTCGTACGCGCCCAGCGCGGAAGCCGCGTAAAACGGCCCGTAGAACACCGCCCGGAAATTCTCGATCAGCGTGATGGACATGAAAAAGACCCGTTTAACCGCGGCCCTGCCGCGGGATGACCTTGCCCAGGAAATTCCGGAGGAGAGCCGCCGAGGATACTAAGTCCCTTCGGACGGGGCTGCAATAACGAGGGATCCCCCGCTATACTACTTCGGTCACGACCAAGCGTGGGAACGAGGCCATCGCAAATACGAAACGAAGCGCGGCGGCGAATCCAGCGCCCCGCGCCTAAAACAGCGCCACGACATGACGAACGCACGCACATTAATGCACGGTCTTCTTTCGGCTGCCGCCTGCCTGGTCTTAGTCGCTCCGGCCGCGCTCGCCCAGAAGGCCGATCCAGCGGCAGGTTTTCCGAACCGGCCGATCCGCGTCATCGTGCCGTTCTCCCCGGGCGGCCAGCCCGATGTGTTCGCCCGCCTGATCGGGCAGAAGATGGGCGAGGCCCTGGGGCAATAGATCGTCGTCGACAACCGCACCGGCGCTGGCGGCATGGTCGGCTCCCGGATCGTCGCCGAGGCCAGCCCGGACGGCTACACCCTACTCTCGATATCCGCCTCGCACACCATCCTCCCCTCCGTGCGGAAGCTCCCGTTCGACACGCGTAGGGATTTCGCCGGGATCTCGATGGCCTACAACGCCGCCTACCTGCTGGTGGTGCCGACCACGCTCAGCGCGAAGACCACGCAGGATCTCATCGCGCTGGCCAAGTCCAAGCCCGGGCAGCTCAACCTGGCTTCCGCCGGCCGGGGCAGCGGCACGCATTTCGCCGGGGAAATGTTCAAGCACGCCGCCGGAATCGAAGTCGTGCACGTGCCCTACAAGGGCATCCCCGAGGCGACGAACGACCTGATCGCCGGCCGCGTTCAGCTGTTCATGGCACCGCTTGCGAGCTCGGTGCCGCTGATCCGGGACGGCCGGATGCGCGCGCTTGGCGTCACCTCGCCCAAGCGCGTCAGCGTGCTGCCCGATCTGCCGACCATCGCGGAGGCGGGGCTGAAGGACTTCCGATGGGATTCGTGGGGCGCGATATTCGCGCCGGCGAAGACGCCGCGCGCGGTCATCGACAAGCTGAACCGCGAGATGACGAACGCGCTTCGCCATCCCGAGGTCCAGAAAACCATGCGCAACCTCGGCGCGGAACCGGCGCCCACCACGCCAACGGAACTCGACAAGTTCGTCGTCCAGGACCTGGCCATGGTCGCCAAGCTCGCGAAGCTGGCGGGCATCCAGCCGGAATAGAAGGCGCCGCTTCGGTCTGCAGATCCCGCCCTGCCCCGAGGGCGGTCTGCCGGACCGGGGCGGGGAGATTCGCCGGCAAGCCGCCAGAGGCACGCCGGAAAGACAAGGGACAGCCCAGGCTGCCCTTCCTTTTGTGAGTCGATACGGTCGTCGACTCGCGCCGGTCAGTGAATAGGGGGGCAGGCTGTGCTGCCCCCTATTTCATTCTGGAAACAGCCCGGGTGGATGCTTAGAACCTATCTAAAAATTCGAAAGGCAGAATTAACCACAGATAAACACAGATGAACACAGATAAAAGCCCCGGCTGAACAAAGCATTGGGTTCTAATATCTGTGTGAATCTGTGTTCATCTGTGGTTCCATTTCGTTTTTGAGACAGCCTCTAGTAACCCTGGTCGCGCAAACGCCTGGCGGTTTTCTCGTCCAGATTGATCCAGGCAGCCTTGTTGTTCGTAGCGTCGATGACGATCAGCTTGTCGCTCTCTTCCAGCACCGACTTCACCCGGTCGCAGACCTGCTGGGCGGACAGCGGCGTGTTCACGTGCCAATGCGCAAAATGCACTTCGGTACAGGACTCGTCCAAGGACTTGATCGCCAAAACCACACGGTCGTAGGTGCGGTCCGGCCGGTTGAATTCGAACGAGATAAAAAGCTTGTTGCTCATGCCGTTTTATACTGCGGCCGGGGCGGAGATAGCTTGATATAAATCAAGGTGCGTTCTGCCTGGACCGGGTGCCGAAGTCAGGCCGCGAAGAATGCCAGAGCGCGCGCTTCGATGCTCTGGCGTGGCGGGGCATCCGGCAGGGTCGTCGGATCGTCGAACGACGTGTGCGCCGTGAAGCGCGCCCGGCCATTTTTCTCGGAGTCGTAGACCTTGAATACCAGCGCCTCCTCCCGCCGCATCCGCGGAAAATAGTACCAGCGGTGTTCCGGGTTGTAGCGCAGCCGGTAGGTCTGCCCCACCCGGTCGGGATAGCGGCGCTCGGCGACCAGAAAATCCTCGAACGCGATGCTTCTTGCGTCGGCAATGGCAAGGGGATTGGCCTGGATCGGCTGGTTGATCGCCCGCCAGACCTGGATGATCGCAAAGCGGCCTTTGAGCAGCGCATCCGCTTCGTCGGCCAGAAGGTCGCGAACGCGCTGCGGCCCGGACCATTCGGTGTAGTCGTTATGCGCCGACAGCACCGGCTCGCGGATCCGCTTCGACTTGCGCTCCGCACTGTCTCCCGAGCGCAGCGTGTGATCGAACATCACTACCCGGGAAGCGCCCGACACCTCCTGGATCAGCTTCTGCACCTCCGGGTAGTACACCGATTTCAACTGCACGGGATCGAAGAAATCGGGGACCATCGTCCGGTGCTCCACGAACGCAAAGCCATGCACGTCCAGGGAAAACTCGCTTGCGCGCGACCGGCCGTTGCGGATCGTCATCAGCTGCGGCACCTGGGTCCCGGTCCGGCGGCGGCTGATGTCGTCCGGGCCGAACGTCTCGTTCACGAGCGTATCGCCCGTGTCCACCGTGTACGGAATCTCGGCTATGAGTGTGCGGCTCAGGGTCGGCGTTGGTTCCAAGTCGAGGCCTTTGCGGTACTGATCCCGGGGCCTTAGCGGCCGATAGGCAGGGGCATCGCCATGATTTCCGCAATTATATATTGGAAATAAAACGCACGAACAGGCGTCCGCTGTCAGTCGTATGCGACTGCAGGATTCCGGCATCCGACATGGGGATGCGGATGGCGGGGAAAAGATTGCGCGGGATTAAAGATTTACCGCTCGCGGCGCGCTGCTTTCGAACCGGCCGGCTGTTCCGTTCCTTTCCTGCCTTTCGTTTCCGCCATGTTTTTCTCTTTCCCCTTAGCCATGAGTTCCACACACGAGGGGTTCTATCAGTCCCCAGCCCCTAGATTACCAGCTTGGGCCTTATCGCTCCCGTCCCGCCTCCATTCGATTCATGCGGAATGGGTTGGCTAGCCAATTCCGCACTGTACTTTTCCCCTCGCCTCCCGGGAGAGGGGGAAGGGGGCGAGACCGGGAATTCGCGGGCCATGGCCTGCACCGGACGAGCGGCACTGGCTTGCAAGCCGGTGCGCGCCCTGCAAGGGAGGATCGAGCGGCGTAAAGCACTTACGCAAAGCTCGTCAGGCGACCTTCTGGACTGGCGAGAGGAGATACTCCAGCACACTGCGGGTGCCGAGGTGGATCCTGACGTTGACCCGCCTGCTGGAAACGAGGCGCGGACTATACTTGCCGAAAGGGAATCCAGGTGCGGGCGCGCCTTCATCGCTTGAGGAATCGGCAATGAATATCCATCAATTGCGCGCGGTTCGCGAAGTCGTACGCCAGGAATTCCAAATATCGAAGGCGGCTCAAGCGCTTGAACGCGCACAACTCGGCTGCGCCAGGAAAAATAGGCCAGCAGCTTACAAATCATTACGAGGAGAACGAATTATGGGGAGCGGAATAGTCGCATTTGCATCGTTTGTCGGGTTTACGGCAGCAGCGCTCGCCTCAAATTCGGCCATGGCACAGGCGTATCCAGCCAAGCCCATCCGGCTAATCGTGCCCGCGACCCCGGGTGGCGGGTCGGACGTGCCCGCACGCATCATGACGCAGGCGCTCACCGACGATCTGGGCTGGCGGTTCGTAGTGGACAATCGAGGCGGCGCGAGCGGCCGCATCGGCACCGAGCTCGCGGCAAAGGCACCAGGCGATGGTTACACCCTGCTGTTGGGCGGTGCCACACCCAATGCGGTCATACAGAGCGTCGTTCCGAACCTACCATACGATACCTTGAGAGACTTCGCGCCGGTCAGTCTCGTTTCCACCTCCGATTTCACCCTCGTCGCGCATCCCTCGCTGCCGGTGAAAACGGTCCAGGACCTGATCACGCTTGCCAGGAACAAGCCGGGACAGATCAATTTTGGTTCCGTCGGCAATATTTCCGGAGCGCACGTCACAGGGGAACTGTTGAAACAGCTTGCCAAGATCAACCTGGTACATGTCCCGTACAAGGGTCCGGGCCTTGCTATGGTCGCGGTCTTGAGCGGTGAGGTATCGCTTTACTTTGGCAGCGGCCCCAGCGTGATGCCGCACGCAAAGACCGGCAAACTGCGGCTGATCGCCACCGCTGGTCGGAAGCGCTCCAAAATGTTTCCGGACTTACCCACCGTCAGCGAAACGGTACCTGGCCACGAGGCAACGTTGTGGTACGGCATCCTTGCGCCGGCCGGAACGCCGAAAGACATCATCTCGAAGTTGAACACCGCGATTGTCACCGCAGGCGGAACACCCAGAGTAATCGACCAACTCGCAGCCGTTGGGATGGAGTCCGTTAATAACTCGCCGGAAGTCTTCACTGCATTCATCAAGGCCGAAATCACCAAGTGGGGCAAGGTGGTAAAGGCCTCCGGCGTGCCGATCGACTGACGATCGCATGCGGTGAGCGGAACATCAGCGGGCGGCCGTTACGGTTTCCGCAAATTGCGCCCCCGACTACACCCGCGTATTATCAAAACGGGCGGGCATGCGGGTCACCGCTTCCTAATTGTGGAACGAAAGTGATTTCTCCGCGCTTACATTCTTCAGGCAGGAAAGGTTCCAGGTCGCGGACAGCGAAGCCTGGTCAACGAGGGAGTCAGAAAACTTGAATATCGACATGCACGCTCACTTCGTTCCGGAGGCGCTGCTTGACGATCTGGCAGCGAAGCGCCATTCATTCCCGTCGATCTCGGCCACGGGCAGGAAGGACGCCTTGTGCATCGCCTTCGGCAGCCAGGAACCCAAGCGCCCGATGCCGGCTGCCATGAGCGACGTGGACCGACGGCGACGCCGTCTCGCGGAACAGCGCATCGAAAAGCAGGTCGTGGCCGGCTGGCTCGACATATTCGGCTACGACCTGCCGCCCGACGAGGGCGCCGATTGGAGCCGCTTCGTGAACGAGCACATGCTCAAGGGTGTCGCGCCGCTCAAGGCATTCGTGCCGCTGGCCACCGTTCCCATGCAGTCGGGAAAGCTCGCCGCGAAGGTTCTCGACGAAGCATTGGCCGCGGGCTTTCACGGCGCGATGATCGGCACTCAGCCAAAGGGTATGGGCAGTGTGCTCGATGACCCCGACCTCGATCCTTTTTGGGAAACGGCTTCGTCCCGCAAAGCCACGATAATCGTTCATCCGACGTTCGGCGCCCACGACAATCGCCTGAAGGCCTACGGTCTCGTGAACACCGTCGGCCGGATTACCGACAGCACCATCGCGGTCTCCCGGCTACTGCTCTCGGGTCATCTGCTGCGATATCCGGGTGTCAACCTCGTCGTAGCGCACGGTGGCGGCGCCCTTGCTATGGTGCTTGGGCGACTGAAGAACAGCTTCGCCAATAATCCTGAGGGCAATGCCGATCCTGACGAAGGGTTCAGCCGGCTCTATTTCGATACGGTGGTTTACGACCCGCGGGCCATCCGCTTCCTTTGCGATGTAGCCGGTCCATCGAAACTGATGATGGGTACCGATCAGCCGTTCCCGAACGCCGAGGCGAAGCCGCAAGAACTGATTCAGTGCTGCGGCCTGCAAGCCAGTGATCAGGCAGCGGTCCTCGGCGGCACGGCGGCCAGGCTCTTCGGCATCTCCTAGGACCGAAATCCCGCCCGCTGCGCTGGAGGATTGCAGATGCCTGTCGTTTCCATGACGGTCAACGGAAAACGCGTGAGCGCCGAGGTGGAAGGACGGACGCTGCTGGTCCAGTTCCTGCGTGAGATTCTGAATTTGACTGGAACGCACGAGGGCTGCGATACCAGCCAGTGCGGATGCTGCACCGTGCATTTCAACGGCAAGGGGGTCAAGTCCTGCACCGTGCTCGCGTTGGGGTGCAATGGCGGGACGGTTACGACTATCGAAGGGCTCGCAACAGACGGAAAACTGCATCCGATGCAGGCGGCCTTTCAGGAGCACCATGGGCTGCAGTGCGGATTCTGCACCCCGGGCATGATCATGTCGGCGGTGGACATGGTTAACCGCATGGGCAATGACCTCGATGACCATACGATCCGCGAGCAGCTCGAAGGGAACCTCTGCCGCTGCACCGGCTATCACAACATCGTGAGGGCGATTCAGGCCGGCGCCGCTGCGATGAAGGGGCCGTGACGAGGCGAGCCTGGAACCGGGCGCATCAGGACATCACGCAAATGTACGATTTCGACTATCACCGGCCGGCCAGCCTTGACGACGTGGCCGCCATCATCTCGGCGCACGGCGACTTCAAAGTCCTGGCCGGAGGCATGAGCCTCATCCCGACTTTGAAGTTGCGCCTGGCCCGCTACTCCGGCCTGGTAGACCTGGGTGGCATCGAAAGCCTGAAGGGAATCAAGCGCGACGGCGATGCACTCGTGATCGGCGCCATGACGCCGCATGAAGCTGTTGCTGCCTCCCCTGAGGTCAGGAGTGCCATTCCCGCCCTGACGGATCTGGCGCGCGGCATCGGTGACCCACTCGTGCGCAATCGCGGCACGATCGGGGGTTCGATCGCCTACGCGGATCCTGCCGCCGACTATCCCGCGGGCGTTCTCGGTCTGGGTGCGACGGTCTGGACCAACCAGCGCAGGATCGCTGCCGATGACTTCTTCACCGGCCTGTTCGAGACCGCGTTGCGGCCGGACGAGATCATCACCGCGGTGAGCTTCCCGCTACCGAAGGTCGCGGGGTACGCCAAGCTGCGCCAGGCTGCCTCGCGCTTTGCAGTCGTAGGCGTGTTCGTGGCCAAGACTGCCAGTGGCGTGCGCGTCGCGGTGACCGGTGCGGGTCCGTCGGTGTTCCGGTTCAGGAAGGCGGAGGCGGCACTCGAACGGCGCTTCGAATCCGGCGCCCTTGACGGCCTCGAGCTCGAGGCCGGCGGCCTCAATTCCGACATCCACGGGAGCGCAGAGTACCGCGCGCACTGCGTGGTCGTGATGGCGAAACGCGCCGTTCAGGCGGCCCGGCCAGCCGCATCGAATTAGAGACACCCCATGTTCCCGCCCGCCAAGAGCACCCGCATCGGAGAACCCGTGCGGCGCAGGGAAGATCGGCGCCTCGTCACCGGCAACGGCCGCTTCAGCGACGACGTCAACTTGCCGGGGCAGGTTTATGCAGTGATCGTGCGCTCCCCGCACGCGCACGCCCGCCTGCTTTCGATCGATACTGGCAAGGCGCAGGCGAGCCCCCGCGTCCTGGCGGTGCTGACCGGGCGCGAGCTGCTTGCCGACGGCTTGAAGCCCTTCCCGCACAAGCCGTTCACCGCGCACCCCGCGGATATCATATTGGCGAACAAGGACGGAGCGCCGCTCTATTCGGCGCCGCAGTACGCGCTCGCCGTCGACAAGGTGCGCTACGTTGGAGAGGCGGTCGCCGTCGTGGTCGCGGAGACCGTGGCAGCGGCGAAGGACGGGGCGGAGCTGGTGGAAGTCGGCTACGAGGCGCTGCCCGCAGTCACCAATACTATCGAGGCAGCGCGCCCGGACGCGCCGCGCCTGTGGGACGACGCGCGATCCAACGTCTGCGTGGACGCGGAAGTGGGCCGCGACCCGGCGGGCACGGAGGCTGCTTTCGCGCGCGCGGCGCACGTCGTGAAGTTCGAAACGTGGATACAGCGCGTCACCGGCGTGCCCATGGAGCCGCGCGCGGGCGTCTGCGAGTACGACCCGCGAACGCAGCGCTACACGCTGCATGCCGGCAGCGGGGGGGCGCCGCGCCTGAAGGACGACCTTGCGATCATGCTCGACGTCCCGGCGAAGAACGTGCGCGTGCTCATGCACGATGTCGGCGGCAACTTCGGCACGCGCGGGTTCATCTACCCGGAGTTCGCGCTGCTGGGGTGGGCGGCGCGCCGCGTCGGACGCCCGGTCAAGTGGACCTGCACGCGGCAGGAGGCGTTCCTGAGCGACTACCAGGGCCGCGATCTGGCGGTGGAGGCGGAGCTCGCGCTCGACGCTGAGGGCAATTTTCTCGCGCTGCGCGGATCGAACATCGGCAATGCCGGAGCGCACACGGCGAATTTCTCGCCGTTGCGCAAAGGCGTCGAGATCATGTCGAGCATCTACCGCATGCCGGCCGCCTGGTTCCGGGCGCGCGCCGTGTTGAGCAACACCATGATGACGCGGCCGTATCGGAGCGCGGGCCGCCCGGAGGTCATGTACGTCATGGAACGGCTCATCGACCTGGCCGCCCGCGAATGCGGGTTCGACCGCGTCGAGTTGAGGCGGCGCAACCTGCTGACGGAGGCGGAGCTCCCCTACACCAATCCGTGGGGCATGATTTACGACAGCGGCGCCTATCATGCAGTCATGGAGCAGGCGCTCCAGCTCGGCGGCTGGTCCGGCTTTGCCACGCGCCGCGCCGAGGCGCGCGCCCGCGGCAAGTGCCGCGGCATCGGCGTCGCCAACTACGTGGACACGGCATCGGGCGCGCCACGCGAGCGGGGCGAGGTTACCGTGCATCCCGACGGCGGGGTCGACGTCGTCATCGGGATCATCTCGAACGGACAGGGCCACGAAACAAGCTTCGCCCAGCTTCTGAACGAGTGGCTTGGCGTCCCCATCGACAACGTGCGGATCATCGCCGGCGACACGGATATCGTGAAGATCGGCGGCGGTACGCACGGCGGCCGCGGCCTGCGCATGGCCAGCATCGTCATCTGGAACTCTGTGAAGCAGATCATCGAGAAGGGAACCCGGCTCGCCGCGTTGATGCTGGATTGCGAACCGAGCGAGATCAAGTTCAGCGACGGCCGCTTCGTCCTGGACGGGACGGACCGCTCGGTGAGCCTCCTCGAGGTCGCGGCCGCGGGCATGCGGCTGAAGGACCTGCCCAACGAGCTGCGCGGACCGTTGGCGGCGTTCTCCGACGAGACCGTCAACATCGCGGCCTTTCCCTACGGCTGTCACGTGTGCGAAGTCGAGATCGATCCCGAGCTGGGCACGGTCGAGATCGTCGGGTATGTCGCGGTCGACGACGTGGGCCGCGCGGTCAATCCGCTGATCGTCGACGGCCAGATCCACGGTGGCATCGCGCAGGGCGTGGGGCAGGCCCTGTACGAGCAATGCTTCTACGAGCCCGGCACCGGGCAGTTGCTTTCGGGCTCGTTCATGGATTACGCTATGCCGCGGGCAGACTGCTTCCCGTTTTTCACGACGGTGATCAGCGAGGTGCCTTCGCCGACGCATCCCCTCGGCATGCGCCCGGCCGGCGAAGGCGGCACGACGCCCGCCCTGGGCGTGGTCATTAACGCCGTCGTCGATGCGCTGTCCGAGTACGGCGTGAGGCACGTCGAGATGCCGGCGACACCCGAGCGCATCTGGCGCGCGATTCGCGAAGCGCGGGCGCCACGCCCCGCTCCGGCGAGCCGATGACGACGAACGGTGCGCGGGCATGAAAGCAGGAATCATTGCGCTCGTATTGCTGCTGGCGCCAGCATTCGTCTCGAACGCCGTGCTGGCTCAGGCCTACCCGGCAAAGCCGATCCGGCTGATCGTGCCGTTCCCTCCGGGCGGCGGGACGGACGTCTCCGCGCGCATCCTCGCGCGGGCGCTGTCGGAAGACCCGGGCTGGCAGGTCGTCGTGGATAACCGGCCGGGCGCAACCGGCCGCATCGGCACCGAGCTCGCAGCGAAGGCGGCGCCCGACGGCTACACGCTGGTGCTCGGCACCGCCGGGCCGAACGCAATTCTCCCCGGCGCCGGCGCGAAGCTGCCGTACGACGCGCTGAAGGACTTCACACCGGTCACCCTGGTGGACTCGGCCGATTACATACTGGTCGTTCACCCGTCGCTGCCGGTCAAAACCGTCCGGGACCTGATCGCGCTGGCCCGGACGAAGCCCGGGCAGATCACCTTCGCCTCGGCCGGCAACCTGTCCGTCGGTCACATGGCGGGCGAACTGTTCAAGCACGACGCCAAAGTCGACATGACGCACGTCGCGTACAAGGGCGGCGGGCCTGCCGTCGTCGCGACCGTGAGCGGCGAGACCGCGCTCTATTTCGGCGGCCCGAGCGTCGTGCAGCAGTCCAAGGCGGGCCTGCTGCGGGCGGTCGCCTCCACCGGCACCAAGCGCTCGCGGGTCTTCCCGGAACTGCCAACCGTCGGCGAGACCCTGCCGGGCTACGCGATCTCCCAGTGGGTCGGGGTCCTCGCGCCCGCAGGCACGCCGCGAGACATCGTATCGGTGTTGCACGCCACGATCGCGAAAGTCCTGGTCACCCCCAGGGTGACCGAGCAGTTCACGAACGCGGGCTCCGAGCGCATCGCGAGTTCGCCGGAAGAATTCTCCGCGCACATCAGGGCGGAAATCGCCAAGTGGCAAAAAGTACTCAAGGGCTCCGGCGTGCCCCGCGAATAACGGCGCGACCCCCGCGCGGTTCGCCCATGATCCCGGCACGCGTCGGGCGCCTTCTGCCGCGTCCCGTTCGAGGCACGGCGGCCGGCGTGTCAGCGCTGATCGATCCTGATCCCCGCCTTGCGGATCACGTCGCCCCATTTCTTGAAGTCAGCGCGGATGATGGCCGCGAACTCCTCGGGCGTGTTGGCGACCGGCTCGCCGGCGTCAGCCACGATGCGCTCCCGTATCTTCGGATCCTGCACGGCGTGCACGACGGCAACGTTCAGCCGGCCGATAATCTCGCGCGGCG
>CAYYZZ010000048.1:0-10956 GCA_964476235.1 uncultured Streptomycetaceae bacterium
CATCACCCATCACGAATTTAACGTTCGATAGAACGCAGCCATGAGCAAGCCTATCGTCCTGGTGACCTCGTCCTATGTGGCGGAGGAGGCGCAAAGCCTGCTGCGCGGCGCTGGCGCCGAAGTCGCCCTCATGCCGGGCCCGATCGACGAGAAGCGCCTGCTGTCGGAATTCTCGCGCCGGCCGGTCGCCGCCGTGCTGATGCGCGGGCCGGCGCCCTTCACGCCGGCCGTCTTCGACGCCGCGAAGGACCTGAAGATCATCTCGAAACACGGCGTCGGCTACGATTCCGTGGACCTGGACAGCGCGACGAAGCACGGCGTCGCGCTGATGGTGACCAACGGCGCCAACGCCGACGCGGTGGCCGAGCATTCGCTCGCACTCATGCTGGCCCTCACGCGCGAGTTGCCGCGCTATGACAGCGGGCTGCGCAAGGGCGCCTGGAAAGTCCCTGGCTACCTGATCCGGTCCTTCCGCGAGAGCACCGTGGGCATCGTGGGCTACGAGCAGATCGGCAAGCGCACCGCGCAGCTCGCGCAGGCCTGCGGCGCGAAGGTCATCGTCCATTCACGCACCCGCGCCGAGCTCCCCCAGGGCATGGCGTGGGAGGACAGCCTGGCGCGGCTGCTCCCCCGCGTGGACATCCTGAGCCTGCATTGCCCGCTGACCGACCAGACGCGGGGCCTGATCGGCGAGAAGCAGCTCGCGCTGATGAAGCCCGGTTCGTTCTTCGTCAACACCAGCCGCGGCAAGCTGGTGGATGAGCCCGCGCTGATCGCCGCGCTGCAGAGCAGTCGGCTCGCCGGCGCGGGCCTCGACGTGTACGCGAAAGAGCCGCCGAACGCCTCGAACCCCCTGTTCTCGATGACCAACGTGATCTGCACGCCCCACATCGCCTCGTCCACCACAGACGCCGCGACTCAGATGGGCATCATCGCCGCGCACAACATCATCAGCTACCTGCGCGGGGAGATCTACGATCCCAGTAACTTTATAAATCCCGCTGTTTTTAGGAAGTGATGGGTGATGGGTGATGAATGATGGGGGCGCGGACCGGTTCGTCACGCTCAACGGGCTGCGCATCCATTACCTCGAGTGGGGCGCGGCCGGCAAGCGGCCGCTGATCCTGCTGCATGGCATCGCGCGGGTCGCACACGCGTTCGACCATCTCGCGCCGCACTTCAGCGGCAACCACCACGTGATCGCCGTGGATTTGCGCGGCCACGGAGATTCGGAATGGGACCCGCGCGGCGCGTATCTCGTCGAGGATTACGTCAGGGACGTCGAGGCGCTCGTCGAGCGGCTCGGGCTGCGCGGCATCGTGCTGTGGGGCAACTCGACGGGCGGGCGCGTCGCGCAAGTGTACGCCGGCCTGCACCCGGACCGGGTCGCCGCCGTGATCGTCGAGGACGTGGGCCCCGAGCGCCCGCCGGCCATCTCCGACCGCCGCGCCAGGCGGATGGGCAGGGAGGAAAGCGGCTGGGCCACCGTGGACGAGCTGGTCGCGCAGCTTGAGGCCGACTATCCCCGCACTTCGGAGCCGCTGCTCCGGGCGCTCGCCCGGCACGGCTCGAAATCCCGCGCCGACGGGCGCATCGTCTGGAAGCGCGACCCCGCCATACTCAATGGATTCGTGCCGACCGAACTCTGGGCAGCCGTGCGCAGGATCCGGGCGCCGATCCTCTATCTCCTGGGCGGGGCGAGCACGATCGTCCCGCCGGAAACCCAGGCGCAGTTGAGGCAGGCGCTGCCGCAGGTCGAGGTCGTCACACTGCCGGAGCTCGGGCACTATCCCAGCGACGAGAAACCGGGTGAAGTGCTGGCGATCGTTGATCGCTTTCTAGGCAAGTGACGACTGCCAACTGACTGCTGCCAACTGCAAACTTATTCCGTCACGCGTCAGTCGTCTGCCGTCCGACGTCATTTCTTGAAGACGGCAGGATGGATGGGCGGCTTGTCGAGGACTCAATCCGCGTTTTCCGCCGGCGACCTGACCCGCTTGCGCAGCTCCCGGTAGCGCTCGCCCACGTCGTCGCCGAACAACGGGTCGGGAACGGGCGCAACGGCGGACGCGACGACGGCCCAATCTTCGGGCGTGAGGAACCGGGCCGCGCGCGGCAGGACCTCGCGTTCCTCCACGCTGAGATGGTGGCGGTAGTACACCAGGTAAGTCGCCGCCGCCGATTCCACGGTCGCGCGCTCGATGACCGTGTCCGCCAGGATGTCCTCGAGGTAGGCGAGCAAGGCCTCACCGATGGCGGCCATCACGCGGTGCTCCTGGAGGAGCCGGTTGATTGCCGGCCTCAGTTCGGGATCGCGCTGGGCCAGGCGAGCAAACGCCACGTCCTCGCGCGGATGATGATAGCGGTCGGCATAGTGGTGGAGGTAGTAAATGACGTCGCGCATCAATTCGTAATCGGGATCTTGCCCGTCATGGAAGACGGTCACCTGCTGCTCGAGAAAATCGAGCAGGCGCGCGAAGCGCATGTGCTCTGCATGCCAAACAGCGATCGGATCGGCCATGGCGGCCCTCCCCGGAATTCGGCGCCCGCGCGGACGCCACGATTATTCGTATTATCGGCTCGCGGCATTGCGCGCTATTGATCAGGATCAAGGACCGTGCATGCCCATGAGCGGGGACGGATGGCCCGCTCATGGGTGAGGGGAGATGGGTTTGACGCCCGTGAGGAAGCCTGGGGACGGGATACGGGTGACAAGAGCCGCGCCGACCCGCAATCCACGCCGGTATGTACACTGGTGGCATGCCGCTGCGCTTTATCGCCCACGTCGACATGGACGCGTTCTACGCGTCGGTCGAGCTGCTGCGCTACCCGGAGCTGTGCGGCAAGCCGATGGTGATCGGCGGTCGGCGGCGCGGCAGTATGGAGGGAACGGCGTTTCCGACCCTGCGCGAGTACGGCGGCCGGGGCGTGATCACCACGGCCACCTACGAAGCGCGGGCCTTCGGCCTGCACTCGGGCATGGGGCTGATGAAAGCGGCGAGGCTCGCGCCCGATGCGCTGCTGCTGCCGGCCGATTTCGACGAGTATCGGCGCTGCTCCCGTCTGTTCAAGGATGCGGTGCGCGCGCTGGCGCCTGAGATCGAGGACCGCGGCATCGACGAGATCTACATAGACATCTCCCGCCTTGTCGAGGAAAGCGCGGCCGACGGCGCGCCGGATCCCTGGGCGCGCGCGCGGGTGGTCGCGAAGGACATCCAGCGCTCGGTGCGCGAGGCGACCGGGCTGTCGTGCTCGATCGGCGTCACGCCGAACAAGCTGCTGTCCAAGATCGCCTCCGAGCTGGAGAAGCCCGGCGGGGTGACGGTGCTGCGCGAAGAGGATATACCCGCGCGCGTATGGTCGCTGCCGGTACGCAGACTCAACGGTATCGGCCCCAAGGCGGGCGCGCGGCTCGATACGCTTGGCATCCGGACCATCGGCGAGCTCGCGAAGGCGGCGCCCGCGCTGCTGGTCGAGCACTTCGGCAGGAGCTACGGCGCCTGGATGCACGAATCCGCGCACGGGCGCGACGAGCGGGCGGTGATCACCTACAGCGAGCCCAAGTCCATCAGCCGCGAAACCACCTTCGAGGACGACCTGCACCCGGTGCGCGACCGCGACCAGCTCTCGCGCATCTTCACCAACCTGTGCGTCAGGTTGGCCGACGATCTCGCGCGAAAGGGCTACGTCGGCCGGACGATCGGCCTGAAGCTGCGCTACGACAACTTCAGGACCGTCACCCGCGACCGCACGCTCGATGAGCCGACCGCCGATGCGGGGGTGATCCGCCGCGCGGCGGGCGAGTGCCTGAAACGCGTGCCGCTCGACCGGCGCATACGCCTGCTCGGCGTGCGTGTCGGCGCGTTGAGCAAGGCCGGCGTCCCGGCGACCGCCCATGCCTCCTCCCGCGCGGCGCGCGGGCCGACGCTGTTCGGCGACCCGTGACGGGTAACGGGTTTGGTCCATTCACTACTCACCACTCACTGAATTCATGAAGCTGAATCCGCAAGACCTGGAAGCGATCGCGGGGCGGACGCTGGGGCATTACGACCGGAGCGCCGAGGATTTCTGGCGGGGCACGCGCGCTCACGACGTCAGCCAGAACATCGGGGCGCTGCTGCAGCACATCGAGGGCAAGCCGCCGTTCACGATCCTCGATTTCGGCTGCGGGCCGGGGAGAGACCTCAAGGCGTTCGCCGATCTCGGCCACGTCGCGGTCGGCCTGGACGGCTCGGCGCGCTTCGCGGAGATGGCGCGCGCGTACAGCGGCTGCGAGGTATTGCAGCAGGATTTCCTGAAACTCGATCTTCCCGCCGGCCGCTTCGACGGCGTGTTCGCCAACGCCGCGCTGTTTCACGTCCCCAGCCAGGAGCTGCCGCGCGTGTTGCGCGAGCTGCGCGTGACGCTCAAGCCGCGCGGTGCGCTGTTCAGTTCTAACCCGCGCGGCAACAATGAGGAGGGCTGGGACCGCGAGCGCTACGGCGCGTACTGGGACTTGCCGACCTGGCGCCGTTATCTCACGGCCGCGGGATTCGTCGAGCTGACTCACTATTACCGCCCCGACGGCCTGCCGCAGGAACGGCAGCCGTGGCTCGCGACCGTCTGCCGCCGGTCTTGATGAAGCGTGACGAGATGCGGGTGACGGGTGTCATGTCCCGCAGTTGCGGGAATAGCGGGTCGAATAACGACTGACGAATGGCGACTCACGCAGTTCTGGCCTGGATGATGCAGTTAGAGCAGCATGAACCGGTACGAGCGCGTATAGTAAATAGCGGCCTGATCTTACGGAATACGAGTCATGATGACCGACGAAGCCTACATCACTGCCTACCAGAAGCTCGCAAGCCAGTACTACAACAATCAAACGAGCATGGGGGACTACCTGGCCGCGGTTCAAAGACTGAAAGAGCAATATCTCAAGGGCAGGAGCAGCACCGCGCTTCCCGTCGTTCCTTGACGGTTTTCGCCCGAAACGGCGTGATTTGTCAGTCTTCAGCCGGCTTTCCTGCCTGAATCACTCATTTCCCGTCACTTATCACGCGTTGCCTCGAATTTGCCTTGACGCACCCCCCCCGCCCCTATAAGGTGCGCGCTCGATGTTTAGTTTCGAGTACTTGTGGGATAGTGACTTGCTGTTCGTCCGTTCTTGTGGGGCTTTGAGATCAAACACGATTTTTGGGCTCAGCCCTCTTACTTTTTAAAGGAACGTGACAATGGCAACCGGAACAGTCAAGTGGTTCAACGATGCGAAGGGTTTTGGCTTCATTACTCCTGACGGCGGCGGCGAAGATCTTTTCGCCCATTTCTCCGCGATCAACATGGCGGGATTCAAGTCGTTGAAGGAAGGCCAGAAGGTGTCCTTCGAGGTCACCACCGGCAACAAGGGCAAGACGCAGGCCAGCAACATCCAGGCCGCTTAAGCGGTCCGCACTGCGTAAAAAAGCCGGGCTCAGGCCCGGCTTTTTGTTGGTACCGCCCCGGCGATCCGGGCTAGTGATCCCCCGGTTTTCCCATTCCGTCGAGCGACACGTCGGAGGGAAGATCTTCCCGGAAGCCGGGTTGATCCCGCTCCAGCGGGACGGGAGGCTTGGCGCTCTTCTTCGGGCGGCCGGGCTTGCTCGTCACATAAAAAATCTTGAGCGGGGGAACGATCGGCGGCTTCTCCAGGAAGCGGCAGTCGGATTCCGACGGCATGCTCACCGTGGCGCCGATCCGCGTCTTGTCGAGATACACGGTGTAGCGCAGCATGTGCATCGAATGCGGGATGGGCTGCGCGATCACCTCGTACTTGCCGACCATGAACCGTCCGCGCTCCATGACAGGCAGGGTCATGCGGCCTCGCCTGTCGTCGCCGGGGCCACCTTCTTCTTGCGCGGCCGGGGGGCGCTCTTGGGGGGCTTGGTGGAGCCGGGGCCGCCGCCGCGCGGCCGCTCGCCGAGCACCGCGTCGCATCGTTGCATGATCTCCGGATCATTGAGCCTTTCCGCGTTGGCGCGCAATTGCCGCACGTCGGGCGTGGGCAGCGCGTCGATCCTGTCCTTGGTCCAGTCCACCGACCGGGCCGGTCTCATGATTGCCATGGTTGATATCGCTTTCCGAAATGAATTTGAAAGGCCGCCAGCTGACAAAAAAAGCCCGGCGGCTGCGGGCTTACAGACAAACCATTATAACGCAAAAACCCCTTGAATACCAGAGATTTACGTCGAGCCGCCCAGGAGCGGCCAAGGAGCAGGGTTGAAGGCTCAAGGTGCCAGGGGTCCAGGCTGGCGTATCCCTTGTTCCTTGAGACTGGTTACTGACGCGTCACCCGGTCACTTCACCTCGACCATCCCGACGCCGTTGATCGTGCTGTTGGCCATCACCGGGTTGCCGTCGGGGGTGACGTCCATCTTGCGCACGATGTAGCCGCCGGACGGGATCACCCAGGACTGGAATTGCTGCGTCGCCGGGTCGAAGCGCACGATCGTATTCGGCTTGGTGCCGGACTCGTTGTACCAGATGGCGCCCTTCGCGGCGACGATGCCATAGGGCTGGGACCGCGGCCCGCTGGGCGACGGCCATTCGCTCACCTGGCCGGTCGCGGGGTCGAACCGGCCCAGGTAGCCGCGCGAGAAATCCGAGTACCAGATGATGCCGTCGCTGGCGATGGCCATGCGCCGCGGGCGCGACTTGGGATCCGGCAGCGGGTATTCGCGGATCGCCAGCGTCTTGGGATCGATGCTCGCGATCTTGTTCGTGCCGAACAGGACGACGAAGGGGGTGCCCTTCGAGTTCACCATGATGCCGTAAGGGCGCGACCGTGGCGTCGGCGAAGTCAGGAGCTTGACCTCCCCTGTGCGCGGATCGAGCCGCCCCATCATGTTCGATTGCTGCAGCGTGAACCACAGGATGCCGCTCTGATCGAAGGCGAGCGAGTGCGGGTCCTTCGCGTTCGGGTCCGGCATCGGGTACTCGGTGACGGCGCCGGTCTTCGGGTCGAGCTTGCCGATGATCGAGATGTGGTTGCCCGTGAACCAGATGTTGCCTTCCTTGTCCTCGACCAGCCCGTGCGGCGCGGTTTGCGGCGTCTTGAGCGGATATTCCCGGACCTGGCCGGTCTTCGGATCGACGCGCCCGAGCCGGTTGGTCATCTGCCCCGTGTACCAGATGGCGCCGTCGCGGGTGGCGAGCGGGTCGTGCGGCCGCGAGCCCGGTATCGGCACTTCCCATTCCCTGATGTTGACCTGCACCGGTCCCGGGATGATGTTGGCGACCGGCTTCGGCCTGTCGGGAAAGTTCTTGGACAGGTAGTCGGTGACGAGGTTGATCTGATCCGGAGGGATCGGCACTCCGAAATTGAGCATCATCCGGACGGCGGTGTGCCAGTACGCCTGCGGGTAGCCGGAAGCGACGACGCGGCTCAAGCCGTGGCAGCCACTGCAATAGGTCTCGACGGCTTCCTTGCCAGGCCCGTCCGGCAGGTTGACCGGCTTCTGCTGGCCATGGGCGGGCAGGGTCGAGCACAGCAGGGCAGCGGCCAGGACAAATGGCAGCGAATTCTTCAACATGGATCCCCCTTTTTACTGCGTGATAGGTGATGGGTGATGAGAAACGAGGATAAAGGATAAAGGATACAGGATGAAGGCGGAAGGCGGAGGGATGACCCAAGAACCCGTGATGAGTGATGGGTGATGGGTGATGAGGAAAGAAAAGTTTGCAGTTTGCAGTGGGCAGTTTGCATGGAATAGTTGGCAGTTGACAGTGGGCAGTTGACAGTAATTTCGAACCCGCTGCTGCAAACTGCAAACTGACGGCTGCCAACTTCCTCTATGTGACGGCTGCCAACTGCCAACTTATCAGTCACCCTTAATCGTCACCCGTAATCGTCACTTTCAGGGTGGTCAGTCGATAACGATCCCCGCCGCCTTGATCACCTTTGCCCATTTGTCCATTTCGCCGCGGAAGAAAGCGTCGAACTGCTCGGGCGTGTTGAGCACCACGTCGTTGCCTTCGCGCAGCAGGCGGTCGCGCACGTCGGGCGCCGAGTAGCCGCGCGCGATTTCCTGGTTGAGCCGGGCGATGATGTCCTTCGGCGTCGCGCCGGGCGCGGCGACGCCTGTCCACGGGCTGGTGTCGAAGCCGGGCAGGGTGTCGCCGACGGGAGGCACGCCGGGCAGCGCGGGCGTTGGCTTCGCGCTGCTCACGGCGATCGCCCGTAGCCGGCCGGTCTTGATGTGGGGCAGGGTGGGCAGGATCGCGCCGAACAGCCACGAGACCTCGCCGCTCATCAGCGCCGTGATCGAGGGCGCCGCGCCCTTGTACGGCACGTGCGTCATGCGCACGCCCGCCATCAGGCGCAGGATCTCGCCGCCCAAATGCGTGGAGGTGCCGTTGCCGCCCGAGCCGTAGGCGATCTGGTCGGGCCGCGCGCGCGCGAGCGCGATCAGCTCGCGCACCGATTTCGCCGGCAGGGACGGATGGACCACGAGCGCGTTGGGCGTGGACACCAGCTGGATCACCGGCGCCAGGTCGCGCAGGGTGTGGTAGGGGAGCTTGCGCACCAGGCTGGGCGCGGTGGCGGTACTGGTGGACGTCATCACCAGCGTGTAGCCGTCCGGAGCGGACTTGGCGACGACGTCGGTGCCGATCACCGAGCCGCCGCCCGGGCGGTTCTCGACGATTGCCTGCTGGCCCCAGGCCTCGGTCAGCTTCTGCGCGACCATGCGCGCCAGGATGTCGGTCGAGCCGCCCGGCGCGAACGGCACCACGATGCGAATCGGCTTCACCGGGAAAGTCTGCGCGTTCGCCGTGCCGATCGCGGCAAGCACGGACAGCGCGGCTGCTGTTACGAATTTCGTCATCTAGACCTCCGTTACCTAGATCCGGTGATGAGTGATGGGTGATGGGGCGGCAGGCGCATGCCGAGCGCCTCAGCCTGGCGGCGCTCGAACGCCTCGCAGCGCTCGTCGTGCGCCTGGCCGATGATGCCGCCACGCACGGTGCCGGGCTCGACGGCCTTGTAGAGGACGCGCCAGCTCTCGGGCAGGCGGTCGCCGTCGGGCGGGGCGAGCCAGAGGCGGAACAACAGCCGCCTCTTCGCCAGGTCGTCGTGGTCGGTGAAATCGGTGCGCGAGTGCAGCGTGACGTGGCTGTTGATGATCTGCAGGTCGCCGGGCTCGAGCCACATCGTGTGAGCGAGATCCGGGCGGCGCACCACCTGGTCGAACGTGTCGAGCGCCTCTTGGTGCTGCGGCGATATTTTCGGCACGCCGTCCAGCTTCTGCGCCGAGGTCACGCGGTTCCAGTTCCACTTGCTGAAGAGCTTGCCGCTGGCCTCGTCGAAGATCGGGTGTGGGTAGGAGGGCGTTTCGTCCGGCGCCTCTTCGCCCTGCCGGCTGAAGTGGACGGTGCGGTGCAGCCATTCGAGCAGCGCCGGGTGGTCCGCCATCATGCGCGCGTGCGCCGCCGGCGTGCTGGTGGTGATGCTCATGCCGCCGGACTTGGCCTTGTTGTAGCAGGAGAGCGCGACCATGTCGGCGGAGTCGGTGTGGAAGTCGAGCTCGGCGTTCGAGGAATAGCCGCGGCCGGTTCCGGTTCGGTACGCAGTGCCGGCGTCCCGCACCGCCGAAATGTAGTGGCTCGCCTTGCCCTGCGGCCGGCCGACGCCCGAGTGCAGGCCGATCGCCCAGGTCAGCAGCTCGAAGCCCTTCTCGTCGATGCCGTCGCGCGGCAAGCCGCGGATCAGCGCCACCCCGCGCCCGCGCTTGGCCTCTTCGAACGCGGCAGCGATGACCGGCCAGCCGGACCCGAGATCGAAGTCCTCCGGGCGGTAGTCGAACAGCGTCTTGTCCGGATCCCGCGCTTTCTTCAACGCCGCGGCGAGATCGCGCCGTGCGCGGTCGTCCAGCACAAACAGCCAGTGCTGCTTGTCGGCTTCGAGTTGAGCGGCGGTCCAGGACGCGGGGGAGTCACTCATTTTCAAAAACAGTGACGAGATGCGGGTGACGAAAGTCTAAAGCTTCAACGCGAAGGGCGCTATTAACTTCACGGTGAATGGCAATTTGTCTCCCGCGCAGCGGGCCTCCCGACACCTTTATCTCGTCACCGGTTTGCAGGCGTGCCGTTGACGTAGGGCTTCAGGCACGCGTACGCCATCGAGTGAAACGGCGTCGGGATGTCCAGTTCCTTGCCCTTGCGGGCAATCAGCCCGGACAGGCTTTCGACCTCGAGGCGCTTGCCGCGGACGAGGTCGTGATACAGGGAGGCGTACATCCCGGCGGGGAAGCCGAGGTGGTTCTTGACCTGCCATTCCACGATATCGTCGGGCAGCTTCACACCCATCGCCTTCGCCACTGCGGCGGCTTCCTCGAAGCCCGCGCGGGCCAACGCCATGAGGTCGGGGTCCGGGTAGATCGCGCCGGCTGGCTGGCGCACGAGGCCGGTCAGCGCTGCGTTCACCGTGAGGCCCACGAACTTGTGCCACAGCGCGGCGCGGATGTCCGCGACAACCTCGGCGCCAAACCCCGCCGCCACGCACGCGTCGCGGAAGCGGGTGGCGCGCTCCGACATCCGGCCGTCGGCCTCGCCGAACTTGATCGAGGGCGCCTTCGAGTTGTAGCGGATGACGCCGGGAGATTCGATCAGGGCCGAGACGAACGCGAGGCCACCGAGCACGCGGTCGTCGCCGACCACCGCGGCGATGCGCTGCTGCCCGTCCACGCCGTTCTGCAGCGTGATGCACATACCGCCTTTCGACAGCAGCGGCTTGATAGCGCGCGCCGCGTCCTCGGTATCGAACAGCTTCACGCAGAACAGCACGACGTCGACCGGCGCAATCTGCGCGGGGTCGTCGGTCGCCTTCGCGCCGGGAATGACCGAGTCGCCGCCCGCGCCGACCAGCGACAGCCCTTTCGCCTGGATCGCGCGCAGATGCTCTCCGCGCGTAATGAAGGTTACCTCGTGGCCGGCCTGGGCGAG
>CAYYZZ010000048.1:11056-13745 GCA_964476235.1 uncultured Streptomycetaceae bacterium
TGCTGCCGGGGACGATCCCCGCGGGCAGTTTTTCGATGAACTGGCAGATGTCGCCCGGCCGCGTCAGCCAGATGCGGTCGCGATGCCTCAGCACGTGCTCGATCACGCGCCGGAACTGGCGCAGTCGGTGCGGCTGGCCGAGGATGAAGCTGTGCAGCACGATCGACATGACGAGCGGCCGGCGCGCTGATTCCGCGAACAGTTCGTCGAACTGGTCGATCAGGTTGTCGCAGAACAGCTGCGACGGCGTGCGGCGCGTCACGCATTCCACCGAGTCGTTGAGATCGTGCGCGTAGGGCACGGACAGGATGGGGCCGTGCTGGGTGCGGAACCACACCGGCTGGTCGTCGAGCGACCAGTCCATCATGTAGCGGTAGCCGGCCTCCTTCAGGAGATCGAGCGACTGGTCGGTCTGCGCGATGTACGGCGCGAGCCAGCCTAGTGGCTTCCTGCCCCAGTGTTTCTCGATCGCGGCCGTCGCCTCGAAGATGGCGCGCCGCTCCTCGTCCGGCTTCATGTCGGACTGCCGCTCGGCGTTGGTGCGGCCGTGCCCGACGATCTCGTGGCCGCGCTCCGCGTAGGCCGCCACCAGCTCCGGGCAGTAGTCGTAGAGCTCGCTGTTGATCAGCATCGCGTAGGGCAGGTCGTAGGCGTCGGCGAACTCCAGCAGCCGCCACGCGCCGACGCGGTTGCCGTAGTCGCGCCACGCGTAACTGCGGACGTTGGGCTGCGGCTGCGGCACCGAGTAGTCATTGCCCAGCCCCTCGCCGAACGCGAAATGCTCGACGTTGAGGCACAGGTGCACCGCGAGCCGCTTGCCATCCGGCCAGCTGTAATCGGGCCGCTTCGTGATCGCCGAGTAATCGTACCTGCCATGGGTCTTGAGCATGGATTTTCCTGTCGCGGAAAAATGAGCGAATGGCCGTAGGCTAGATGGCCGCGCGCGAAAGGTCAACGCATTGCCCGCGCGCGGGGCGCGAAGCTATACTTCTCTGAAGCTTCGCTCCGCCCAGCCCCGAGGATAGAAAAATGCACTCACTTGCCCGCTCTCTGATCGGCGCCGCTTTCGCGCTCGCGCTCGCGTTCGCGCCGCTGGCTTTCGCCCAGTCTCAAGCCCAGGCCTGGCCGACGAAATCCGTCCGCCTGGTCGTCAACTTCGCCGCCGGCGGCAGCACGGACGTGATCGCCCGCTCCATGGCGCAGAAGCTGGGCGAAACGCTCGGCCAGACGGTCATCGTCGATAACCGGGTCGGGGCGGCAGGCAATATCGGCCTCGAGCTCGTCGCCAAGTCGGCGCCGGACGGCTACACGCTGCTGCATTCCTCCGACGGCCCCATCCTCATCAATCCGCACATATTCAAAATGGAGGTCAACGTGGCGAAGGACCTGCTGCCGATCGCCCCGACGGCGGGCGCGGCGCTGTTCCTGGTGGCGCGCCCGGGCATACCGTCGCGCAATCTCGCCGAATTCCTGGCCTACGCCCGGGCCAATCCCGGCAAGCTCAACTACGGCTCGGCGGGCAGCGGCACCTTGCAGCACGTCGCCATCGAAATGATCATGGACGTGGCCAAATTCAAGGCCGTGCACGTGCCGTACAAGGGCTCGCAGGCGGTGCTCGTGGATCTCCTCGGCGGGCAGGTGGATTTCACGGTGGACCTCGGCGCGGCCATCCCGCACCTCAAGTCGGGCAAGCTGCGGCTGCTCGCGGTCCCGGGCAAGACGCGCTCGCCGACTTTCCCCGACACGCCGACCTTGATCGAGCAGGGGACGAACGTGGACCTGGTGTGGATCTCCGGCGTCTACGCGCCGGCCGGCACGCCGCGCGCGATCGTCACGCGCCTGAACAAGGAAATTGCCCGCATCATGCAGTCGCCGGAAGCCAAGGCGCAGCTCGACGCGATGGCGGCGGAGGCGCTGCCACCGATGACGCCGGAGCAGTTCGCTGCGCACCAGCAGCGTGCGCGGGATCGCTTTGGCGCGGTGGTGCGCCAGGCCAACATCAAGGCCAACTGAGTGACAGGTGATGAGTGATGGATGATGGATGTTGAATTAACCCCTCATCCCTCATCCCTCATCCCTCCGCCCTCATCCCTCATCGTTCATCCTTCATCCTTCATCCCCCAGCCCGCGCCCGCCAGCGTCGGGTCAGGTAAAGTGCCGTCATGGCGCTCAAAGCGACGATCTGCAAGGCTACCTTGCAAATCGCGGACATGGACCGCAACTACTACGGCGAGCACGCGCTGACGGTGGCGCGCCATCCGTCCGAGACCGACGAGCGCATGATGGTGCGGCTGCTGGCGTTCGCGCTGAACGCCCACGAGCACCTGGCGTTCGGCAAGGGCCTGTCCGAAACGGAGGAGCCCGACCTCTGGCAGAAGGACCTGACCGGCGCGATCGCGCACTGGATCGAGGTCGGCCAGCCGGACGAGAAGCGCCTGCTCCGCGCCTGCGGCCGCTCGGACCGTGTAACGGTGTACGCTTACGGCAACCGGGCGGAGCTGTGGTGGAAGCCGGTCGCCGACAAGCTGGAACGCGCGAAGAATCTCGCGGTGTGGCGCATACCGGCCCCGGCCAGCCAGGCCCTGGAAAAACTCGCGGGGCGCGCCATGCAACTGCAATGCACCATCCAGGAGGGGCGGCTGTATTTCAGCAATGCGGCGGAAACGGTGCAGGTCGAGCTGGCCGCCCT
>CAYYZZ010000049.1:0-13608 GCA_964476235.1 uncultured Streptomycetaceae bacterium
GACCTGACCGACCCGTCGCCCGCGACCACCTTCGGCCACCTCGACGCCACCGTCGTGCTGTCGCGCGACATCGCCTCCCTCGGCATCTACCCGGCGGTGGACCCGCTCGATTCGACCTCGCGCCAGGTGGATCCGAACACGATTGGCGAAGACCACTACAACACCACCCGCGCGGTGCAGGCGACCCTGCAGCGCTACAAGGAACTGCGCGACATCATCGCGATTCTGGGCATGGACGAGCTGGCCCCCGAGGACAAGCTCGCGGTGTCCCGCGCGCGCAAGATCCAGCGCTTCCTGTCGCAGCCGTTCACGGTGGCGCAGAACTTCACCGGCACCCCGGGCAAGTACGTGTCGCTGAAGGACACCATCAAGGGATTCAAGATGATCGTCAACGGCGAGTGCGACGCGCTGCCCGAGCAGGCGTTCTACATGGTCGGGCCGATCGAGGAAGCCTTCGAGAAGGCAAAGACCCTCCAGTAACGAGCCTATCGGATAGCCCATGGCCGCCGCCACTCTCCATATCGACGTCGTCAGCGCCGAGGAATCGATCTACTCGGGCGAGGCGGAGTTCGTGGTGCTGCCCGGCGAAGCGGGCGAGCTCGGCATCTATCCGCGCCACACGCCACTCATCACCCGCATCAAGCCTGGCGCGGTCCGTATCCAGCCGGCCGGCGGCGGCGAAGAACAGTTGATATTCGTTGCCGGCGGCATCCTCGAGGTGCAGCCCAAGGTGGTGACGGTGCTTGCCGATACCGCGATTCGCGGCGCCGACCTCGACGAGGCCAAGGCGAACGAGGCGCTGCGCAAGGCCAAGGAAGCGATGGAGAAGTCGCAGGACAAGCAGGAAATCGCGACGTTGCAAGCCGAGTTCGCGGGCTTGGCCGCGCAGCTCGCCGCCATCCGCAAGCTGCGTCAACGCAAGTAACCTCAAGGCCTGCGGTGTAAGCTGAGGGCAGCTGCGGCTGCCCTTTTTCGTTCATGGAAAGCTACGATCTTCTGGTCATTGGCGGAGGCATCAACGGCGCCGGCATCGCGCGCGACGCTGCCGGACGCGGCCTCTCCGTGCTGCTCGTGGAGAAGGACGACCTCGGCGCGCATACCAGTTCCGCGAGCAGCAAGCTGATCCACGGCGGGCTGCGCTATCTCGAGCAGTACGAGTTTCGCCTGGTGGCGGAGGCGCTCGCCGAGCGCGAGGTGCTGCTGCGCATCGCCGCTCACCTGGTCCGGCCGGCGCGCTTCATCATGCCGCACGTGCCGCAGCTGCGGCCGCGCTGGATGATCCGGGCCGGCCTTTTCCTGTACGACCATCTTGGGCGCAGGACCCGGCTTCCAGGATCGCACGCGGTACTGCTCGACCGCCCGCCTTATGCTTCCGGCCTGAAGCCGGAATTCAGGCACGGCTTCATCTATTCCGACTGCCGCGTGGACGACGCCCGGCTCGTGGTGGCGAATCTGCGTGATGCCACAGCCCGCGGCGCGAAACTGCTCACGCGCACCGAATGCATGGCAGCGAAACGCGAAGACAACCGCTGGCGTGCGCGGTTGCGCAGCGGAACCGGCGAGCGCGAAGTGGCGGCGCAAGCGGTCGTCAATGCCGCGGGCCCGTGGGTGAAATCGGTGCTCAACGAGCGATTGCACCAGCCCTCGCGCGACAACGTGCGCCTGGTCAAAGGCAGCCACATCGTGGTGCCCCGCCTCTACGAAGGCGAGCACGCTTTCATCCTGCAGAACGAAGACCGGCGCGTGGTGTTCATGATTCCGTACGAAGATCGCTTCACGCTGGTCGGAACGACGGACGTTCCGCACGAAGGCGACCCCTCGCGCCCCGAGGCGAGCGCGGCGGAGGCGGATTACTTGTGCCGCGCCGCCAGCCGTTATCTCGAGCGTCCGGTCAATCCGGCCGATATCGTCTGGCGCTACGCCGGCGTGCGGCCGCTCTATGATGATGGCTCAGCCGACCCTTCGGCGGTAACGCGCGACTACGTATTGCGTCTCGACAGTGACCAGGACAGCGCACCGGTGTTGTCGGTGTTTGGCGGGAAAATCACCACCTACCGCCGGCTCGCCGAGCATGCGCTCGAGAAACTGGCACCCTGGTTCCCCGGCATGGGCCCGGCCTGGACCGCGGGCACGCCCCTTCCCGGCAGCGCTATCCCGGGCGGTGATGTCGCGCGCTTCGAGCAGCACTTGACGCAGCGTTATCCCAAGCTGCCACCGCTATTGCTGCAGGTGCTCGCGCGGCGTCACGGCGCGCTGGCGTACGACGTGCTCGGCAACGCCGCCTCGATCGCGGACCTCGGCGAGCATTTCGGCGCTGAACTTTACGCGCGGGAGGTTGACTATCTGGTCGAGCGCGAATGGGCGGCGACCGCAGACGACGTGTTGTGGCGCCGCACCAAGACCGGCCTGCATCTCTCGACCGCTCAATTCGAGGCCGTCGCGCGCCATCTAGCCCGGCGCGTATTGAGCGTTGTGTAACTGCGTTACGCGGCTCGACCCTCACCCCTTCCCCCTCCCGGAAGGAGAGGGGAAAAGTACAGTGCGGAAGTGGGTTGTTAGCCATTCCCGCAACAGCTGGTAACTCGATGTTTGTGCGATAATTTCACCATGCCTGCCGGACTCAATGTCGTCATCCTCGCCGCCGGAAAGGGCAAGCGCATGGGCTCGCGCCTGCCCAAGGTGCTGCACGCTCTGGCAGGGCGCCCGCTGATCACGCATGTCATTGCGACCGCGCGCGCGCTGAAGCCCGCCCGCATTTGCGTGGTCTACGGGCATGGCGGCGAGCAGGTGCCGCAGGCACTCAAGGCGAACGACCTTGCTTTCGTCAAACAGCAGCCCCAGCTCGGCACGGGCCACGCGCTCGCGCAGGCTTTGCCGCACCTGGGTCCCGGCGGAATCACGCTGGTGCTGTACGGGGACGTGCCGCTGATCGGCGAGGAGACGCTGGCGGCGATGATCGCGGGTGGCGGTGACCGGCTCACCCTGCTGACCGCGGAACTCGATGACCCCGCCGGTTACGGCCGCATCGTGCGCAACCGCCGCGGCTCGATCACCGCGATCGTGGAAGAAAAAGATGCAAGCGCCGAGCAGCGCAAGATTCGTGAGATCAACACGGGCATCATGGCGCTGCCCACCGCACACCTGCGGGACTGGATGCCTAAACTGACCAACCGCAACGCGCAGCGCGAATACTACTTGACCGACGTCGTGCCGCTGGCGCTGGCCGATCGGGTTGCGGTGGCAAGCGTCAAGGCTCGCGCCGCCTGGGAAATCCTCGGGGTGAACAGCAAACAGCAGCTCGCACAGCTCGAGCGCATGCACCAGTGGCAGCATGCGACGCGGCTGATGGAATCTGGCGTCACACTTGCCGACCCGATGCGTCTCGACGTGCGTGGCAGCCTCAAGTGTGGCGCCGACGTGCGCATCGACGTGAATTGCGTGTTCGAGGGCGATGTGCGGCTTGCCGACCATGTCGACATCGGCGCCAACTGCGTGTTGAGGAACACCGAAGTCGGCCCGGGCACGCGCATCGAGCCATTCACCTATATCGACACGGCCAGTATCGGTGCCAACTGCCGCATCGGGCCCTACGCGCGCATCCGCCCCGGAACGCGTCTCGCGGAGGAGGTCCACATCGGAAATTTCGTCGAAGTGAAGGCATCCGAGGTTGGCGCGCGCTCCAAGGCCAACCACCTGGCTTACGTCGGCGACGCGACAGTCGGCCGCGACGTCAACATCGGTGCCGGCACCATCACCTGCAACTACGACGGCGCCAACAAGCACCAGACGGTGATCGAGGACGAAGTGCACATCGGATCGGACGTCCAGCTCGTGGCCCCGGTCACGGTCGGCAAGGGCGCCACCATTGCGGCGGGCACCACGGTATGGAAGCCGGCTCCCGCAGGCGAGTTGACCGTCAACGAGAAGACCCAGATCACTAAGCCCGGCTGGAAACGTCCTCAGAAAAAAGTGAATCGTGATTCGTGAATCGTGATTCGACGAAAAACCTATATTATCGGGAGCGTTTTGTGATGGGTTTGACGACTCACGACTCACGACTCACGACTCACTGAATTTATGTGCGGCATCGTCGGCGCAGCCTCGACCCGTAACGTTGTCGACCTTCTGATCGAGGGCATCCGCAAGCTCGAGTACCGCGGCTACGACTCGGCCGGAATCGCTTTCCTCAAGGGCGGGCACCTGGAAAGGCTGCGCTCCACCGGCCGCGTGGCGCACCTCTCGGAACTGGCGCGCAAGAAGCGCGTGCAGGCGAACACCGGACTTTCCCACACCCGCTGGGCCACGCACGGCGCGCCGACGGAAGCGAACGCCCACCCCCACTTCTCGACGCGCGACGGACTGGAGATCGGGATCGTGCACAACGGCATCGTCGAGAACCACGAGCCGATCCGCGCGCGCATGAAGGCGCAGGGCTATCGCTTCGACTCCGATACCGATACCGAGGTGATGGTTCACCATGTGCATTCGCTGGCGGCGAAGGGCCTCTCGCTGTTCGAGGCGGTGAAACGCGCGAGCCGCGAGTGGGAGGGCGCCTATGCCGTGGGCTTCGTCTCGAACCGCGAGCCCAGCGTGGTAGTGGGCGCGCGCAGGGGCTCCCCGCTCCTAGTGGGCCTGGGCCAGGGGGAGAACTTCCTTGCGTCGGACGCCAGCGCGCTGCTTGCCAGAACACGCGACGTGATCTATCTCGAAGAAGGCGATGTCGTGGAGGTGCGCCCGGACGGCGTCACGGTTTGCGATCGCGATGGGCGCCCGGTCAAGCGCGCGGTCACGGTGAGCCGGCTCTCGGCCGACGCGGTCGAGCTGGGGCCGTACGTGCATTACATGCAGAAGGAGATCTTCGAGCAGCCGGGCGCGGTGGCGAACACCCTTGAAATGGTTGCCAATGCCCGCTCGCTGCAGCCCAACCTGTTTGGCGCAGGTGCTGAAAAGATATTCAACAAGGTTAAATCCGTGCAGATACTGGCCTGTGGCACCAGCTATCACGCCGGCTTGGTTGCGCGCTACTGGCTGGAGGCGATTGCCGGCATCCCCACCGCGGTCGAGATCGCGAGCGAGTACCGTTACCGCGAGCCGGTGACGACGCCCGGCACGCTGGTGGTGACCATCTCACAATCCGGCGAGACGGCGGACACGATCGCGGCATTGAAGCATGCCCAGGCGAGCGGGCTCTCCGACACGCTGACGATCTGCAACGCGCCCGAATCCTCGCTCATGCGCCAGTCGAAGCTGCGTTTTCTCACGCGCGCGGGACCGGAGATCGGGGTCGCCTCGACCAAGGCCTTCACCACGCAGCTCGCGGCGCTCTTCGTGCTCGCGTTGGTGCTCGCCAAGCAGCGGCGCCGCCTGGCCGCCAAACGCGAGCGCGAACTGATCGCGCAGTTGCGCCACCTGCCAGGGGCGATGGAGGCGGTGCTATCGGTGGAGCCGCAAGTGCGCGCCTGGGCGCAGCGCTTCCGGGCGAAGCATCATGCGCTATTCCTCGGGCGCGGCGTGCATTTCCCGATCGCGATGGAAGGGGCCTTGAAGCTGAAGGAGATCTCGTACATCCACGCGGAAGCCTACGCGGCCGGGGAGCTCAAGCACGGCCCGCTCGCGCTGGTGGATGCCGACATGCCGGTCGTCACGGTGGCGCCCAACGACCAGTTGCTGGAGAAACTGAAATCGAACATGCAGGAAGTGCGCGCCCGCGGGGGCGAGCTGTATGTTTTCGCGGATCGCGATGCCCGTGTCGCCGAAAGCGAGGGCATGCACGTGATCCGGTTGATGGATCATGCCGGGCCGCTCTCGCCCATCCTGCACGTGATCCCGCTTCAGCTCATGGCCTACCACGTCGCTGTGTTGCGCGGCACCGACGTGGACAAGCCTCGAAACCTGGCGAAATCCGTCACGGTCGAGTAAGGCTCAGGCCGCGCGCCGCGGTTTGTCATGCCGGACCAGCGCAGCAGGCTAGCGGCGGGCCTATTTCTCGCCGCGCCTCTGTCGCGCCAGCCGGATCAGGTCCTCGACCACCGGAATCACGCCGCGCACCGAGGGCGTCATGCTGCTCGAGGTGAGGTAGCGCCCGTCGACCACGACGGTGGGCGTGCCCTGGACTTCGTAGCGCTTGGCAAGCTCATGCGCCCGGGCAACCTTGGCATCCACTTCGGGAGAGTGGTAGGCGTCGAGCCAGCGCCGGCGCTCGATGCCGTTCTTGACCGCCCACTGCTCCATCACGTCGGGTTTGCTCAGGTGGAGCTCCTCGACATGGTGGCCGTGATAAACCTTCTGGTGCAGGCGCCCGGCCTCACCCAGCAGCTCGAGCGTGTAGTAGATGCGCGCGTGCGGCGCCCAGTTGTCCTTCAGGATGGCCGGAACCCGCCGCAGGGCCACGTCGGCGGGTTTGCGCTTATCCCAGTCATCCAGCGCCGGCTGCAGCTCGTTGCAGTACGGGCAGCCGTACCAGAAGAAATCAATGACCTCGATGCGGTCGCCGGTCTCGACCGGCTGCGGGGAGATCAGGCGATAGTCGATGTTCTGCCGCGCGCGAACTTCCTGCGCCTGCGCGGCTCCAACGAGGCCAGCGACAGCCAGCAACGGCAGCAAGCCGCGCGCAAGAGAGGCAAGCCAGTTCCTCGTCATGGCGGGCGCGCTTATTTGCCGGCGCGCTCTTTGCGCGCCATGGCGATCACCTGGTCGAGCGACCTGAAGAAGCGGTCGAAATCCACGCTGTTGTCGGGCTTCAGCGCCATGGAGGGCGATATCAGATACTTGCCGTCCACCGTTATCGCAGGGGTGCCCGGAATGTCGTAGTTGCGCGTCATCTCGATCGCGCGCTGGGCGCGGTTCTGCACGCCGAAGGAGCCGTAAGTGTCCACGAATTTCTGCCGGTCCACGCCGTGCTTGGCGACCCAGTCGAACAGCACTTTGGTATCCACCAACCGGATGTTCTGCTCGTGGATGGCCGCAAACACGTCGTAATGCAGCTTGTCCACCACGCCCAGGGCGTCGAACGCATAGTAGGCCCGGGTCAGGGGGATCCAGGAGTCCTGGAACACCGCGGGCACGCGGCGAAACTCGACGTCCGCCGGCTTTTTCTTGAGCCATACTCTGAGCGGTATCTGGAGGTTATTGCAATGGGGGCAGCCGTAATAGAAGAATTCGATTACCTCGATCCGCTTGCCGCTTTCGGCGGGCTGCGGCGGGCTGATGACGTGGTAGTCCTTGCCCGGCGTGATCTGCGCTGAAGCGGCGGCACTGATGGCGAATGCCAGCAGCCACACCGCAAGTCGCAGGCAGGATGTGATGAAATTCATGGTGTCTCCGGGAAAAAAGAAGGTTCGGCGCTACTCGCGCACTTTGATCACGGCGGTCTCGACGCCGTTCTGCTTCAGAGCGTCGCGCGTGCGGTTGAGTTCCTCGACGCTGGTGTAAGGCCCGACCCGTACCCGGTGCCATACGCCCTTATCCGGCAGGGTGGTTGTCTGTATCGTCGCCTCGACCCCGAGCAGTGCGAGCCGCGCCTTGAGGTTGTCCGCGTCCGGTGCGCCCTGGAATGCGCCCGCCTGGAGATAAAACGTTTCCCTGGCCACCGTGGTTGACTTCTTCTGGGCATCCCTCAATTGCTGGTCGGTGGCGGGCTCCTCGGTGCCGGGCAGGATCTTGTAGAAGTCGAAGCGCGGCTTGCTCTCGGTGGCCTTGGCCGCTTTTTCCTCGCTTTTTGCCGGCGCGGGCGCCTGTGCTCCCTTGGCGGGCTCGCCCTTGGAAGGGGGAGTGCGGTTCAGGAACGGGCTGGGCATCTTGTTGATGTACCACGCCACCGCCAGCGCGATGCCGAGGCCCAGCACGAGACCGATCAGGATGCCGACCAACAGCGGGCTTCCGCCGCTGCGGGATTTCGGCTCCGGGCGCTTGTAGTCCTTGGACATGCGGGTATCTTACATTTTCTCCGGCGCGGAGACACCCAGTAGCGCGAGCCCGTTGCGCAGCACCTGCCGTACCGCGGCGGCGAGCGCCAGGCGCGCGCGCTTGACGCCCTCTTCTTCCACCAGTATGCGCGTCGCATTGTAGTAGCTGTGAAAGCCGGCGGCGAGCTCCCGCAGGTAAAACGCGATGACATGCGGCGACAGGTCACGCGCGGCGTCTTCCACGGTCTCCGGGTACTCCATCAGGCGCGCAAGCAGCGCGAGCTCGTGCTCCGAAACGAGGGCGGCTGGATCGGCGTCGGCGAGACGAGCCGCGTCGCCGCCCCACTGCTCGAACAGGCTGCACACCCGCGCGTGCGCGTACTGGACGTAGTAGACGGGGTTCTCGTTGCTTTGCGACTTGGCGAGATCGAGGTCGAAATCAAGGTGCTGGTCGCTCTTGCGCAGCACGTAGAAGAAGCGCGCCGCATCGTTGCCGACCTCCCGCCGCAGTTCGCGCAGCGTGACGAATTCGCCGGCACGGGTGGACATGGAGACCTTCTGGCCGTTGCGGTAGAGCACGGCGAACTGAACCAGCGCGATGGTGAGCTGCTCCGGGTTCAGCCCGAGCGCCGCCAGCGCGCCCTTGACGCGCGGGATGTAGCCGTGATGGTCGGCGCCCCACACGTCGATCACCAGGTCGAAGCCGCGCTCGAACTTGTTCAAGTGATAGGCGATGTCCGAGGCGAAATAGGTGTACTGGCCGTTCTCGCGCTGGACCACGCGGTCCTTCTCGTCACCGAAGGCGGTTGAGCGGAACCACTTGGCGCCGCCTTCCGTGAAAACGTGCCCTTTTTCCTCGAGCATTTTGACGGCGCGCTCGACCCGCCCCGAGTCGTACAGGGAGCGCTCGGAAAACCAGTTGTCGAACGCGACGCCGAACTCCGCGAGGTCGTCGCGGCAATCGGCAAGCTGCTCGTTCAAGGCAAAACCATACACGACCTCATAATCGGCGACGAGCACGGACTTTGCGACGGCGATCAGCGCATCGAGTCTCGCTTCCTCGTCTGCGCTGGCTGGCCATTCCGCGGTGGTTACAGCAGGAGCATCGCGCTTGAAACGGACCTTGTGCCTGTCATACAGCTTGCGTGCCATTTCCCGCACGTACTCACCCTGATAGGCATTGCCCGGAAAAGAAACCGCGACTCCGCAGAGATCGAGGTAGCGCAACCAGGTCGACAGCGCCAGGATGTCCATCTGCCGTCCGGCATCGTTGACGTAGTACTCGCGGGCGACGTCGAACCCGGCTGCGGTAAGCACATTGGCCAGGCTTGCGCCATAGGCCGCCCCGCGCCCGTGGCCGACATGCAGGGGGCCGGTGGGGTTGGCGGACACGAATTCGAGCTGCACCTTCTTTTTCCGGCCCAGCTCGAGATTTCCGTAAGCCGCGCCCGTCCGCAGGATCCGGCTGACCGCCTGCTGCTTGAAAGCCCGCTTCAGGAAGAGATTGATGAAGCCCGCGCCTGCGACTTCGGCCTTTTCCAGTACCGGCGAAGCCGGCAGTGCCGCCACCAGCCGGGTCGCGATTTCCCGCGGCGGGCGCTGCAGCGCCTTGGCCAGTTGCAGTGCGACGTTGCACGCGTAATCGCCGTGGCCGGTGTGCTTGGGGCGATCGAGCGCGATCGCCGCGTCGGTGCGGCCGGGGGCCACCTCGTGCAGGGCTTGCGCGAGCAGGCCGGCGAGGTGCGCCCTGGCGTCTTCAGCTGGCGCTGCCGTCATGCCCTCTAGAAGGAGAAGTTGACCGCAGGCTTGGCAGCGGCAGGTTGCGCTTCCCGGTCTTTTTTCTCCCGCGCCGCCTCGGGCGGATTGCGCACATAGATGTCGTAGAGCAGCAGATCGCGGCGCACGCTGCCCTCGGTGATCGGCTCCACGCCATGGAAGGAGTTGTTGGTCTTGATGAACGCAAACAGTGTGTTCGGCAAATACGGCATCGTCATCATGCGATCGAACTTCTCGAACGGATGGTGTGGCCCCCCCGGGCACCGGAAATCCGGCTGCTTGGGTACGTAGATGGAAGTGCCGAGACGCGCAAGGGAATCGTCCGCGGGAAGGTAGAACAGGAACGACAGCACTTTTCTGGGCGTATCCGTATGCGGGCCGAGCGAATAGGCCGTCCAGTCCTGGATGAGCAGCGCCTCGTTGTAGAACTCCTGGCTCGTGCCGTTCCCGAAGCGCTGTTCGAGAAAGGGTTTGAACTTCGACAGCATGGCCGCCCCAAACTCCACCAGCATCCACTCGGCCAACTTGAGCCAGAAGGTGCGGAACGGCTCGGACATGGCCTGCGTGTTCTCGGGCGTTATGGGTATCACGAAGCGCGTGTCCGGGTAACTGGGGCCTACGCGGCCCAGCGCCTTGAGGCTTTTGTAGGTTTCGGCAGGAGGCAGGGCCGCCCGCAATTGCCGGTAATAGTCCTCGGGGAACACGTCCCTCACGTAGATGTGCGGGAACGGAAACGGATTGATCGGGGCGTTCGCTATCTTGTACAGCACGTGCAGCTCAGCGCCTGAAGACATACTCCGCCACCCCTTTGAATATTCCGCTCTTGCGCTCGGCCGCCGCAACCTGCGCAGGATCGTGGCGGAACCCGAGTGATTCCAGTTCCTCGACCATTTGCATATGATCCGGCAGGTTCTGGTTGATTTCGATCAGTAGTGACCGCACTTTCCGGTCCGTGAGCACGCGCCTCGCGCCGGCGATCACCTTGTGCTCGATGCCGTCCACGTCGAGCTTGATGTAGTCGGGCGCGGGGATGACCCCTGTGGCGACCAGGTCGTCGAGCCGCGCCGAAATGCAACCTTGCGAAAACACCGGATCCATCGGCTCTTGCTTGAAGTCGATCCGCTCCCCCATCGAATGACATGAGCCGCCGACGCCCAGCTGCGAGAGATGGAGTTCGCTGTAACCCGCACGATCCGATAACCCAAGACAATAAGCCTTCACCAGCCCGCCGAGATCGTTCAGCGCGAGGTTGCGGTTGAGCAGCGCATAGTTCTGGGACTCCGGCTCGAACGCGTAGACCTTGACCCCGCGCGTCTTGGCCGACCAAATCGTGTACATCCCGACGTTGGCCCCGATGTCCACGAGCGTTTCGCCTGCGGCGAACCCCGCTATCCAGCTGATGGTGATCGGCTCTTTCTCGAATAACGTGTCGACCCTCCACTTGGTGAACGAAGTTGGCGTGGCGTAAATGATGCGCACGCCGTCATGCACGATTTCGCACCGCGGATGGAGTTTCTCGTACTCCTCGAGCGTCAGCATGATCTCGGGCGGTGGCAGCCGTCGGCAAGCGGGAAAACCTGAATTTTATCATGGCATTGCTGGCACCGCGCAGCGGAAGACAGCGATGACCGGATTCAGAATTCGAGCGGGTCCACGTCGAGGGACCAGCGTGCACGCGCGGCGCGCACACCCGAGAGTGCGCCGTGCCAGGCGGCCAGAAAAGCGCGCAACTGTTGCCGGGATACCGACTGGACCAGCAACTGTCCACGTTCGCGCCCGGCGCGCCGCGGCAGTGCGGCCGGCACCGGGTCGTAAAGGGTTACGTCCGGGTCTATCGCCCGGCCTTTGCGGACAGCCTCGTCCAGAAAATCAAGCGCCGTGGCAAGCTGCGGCGCCTCGGCACGCAACAAAGCCTGGTATACGAACGGCGGAAAGCCCGCCTGGCGCCGCTCGGCGAGCGCGCTGTCGGCGAAGGCGCGGTAATCCTGCCGGCACAGCGCGGCGTAGAGCGGATGATGCGGAAATTCGGTCTGGACCAGCACTTCGCCCTGTACCCCGCCGCGGCCAGCGCGGCCCGCGACCTGGGTGAGCAAGGCGTACAACTGTTCGGCAGCCCGGAAATCGTCGCTGTAGAGCCGGCTGTCGGCGTTCAATACGCCCACCAGGTTCAGGTACGGAAAATCGTGCCCCTTGGCGAGAATTTGCGTGCCGACCAGGATATCGACCTCCCGGTCCTGGATGCGCTGGCGCATCGCTTGCCAGGCACGGCGGCGGCTCGTGGTATCGCGGTCGATGCGCAGGATGCGCGCTTGAGGAAAATGCCGCGCCAGCGCTTCTTCCACGCGTTGCGTGCCCTGTCCCACCGGCGCCAGATCGGGGTTCCCGCAATCGGGGCAGGCGGCCGGCGTCGGCGAGTCATGGCCGCAATGGTGGCAGCGGAGCCGCCGTTCAGCCAGATGCAGCACGAGCAGCGCCGAGCAGCGGCGGCAACCCGAGGTCCAGCCGCAAGCCCGGCACATCAGCACCGGGGCGTAGCCGCGGCGGTTGATGAATACCAGGGATTGCTCGCCAGCGGCAAGACGCTCGCGCACGGCTGCCAGTAAACGCTGCGACAGCCCATCGGCGAGTTTCTCGGTTCGTGTGTCGATGCAGGCGATGCGCGGCGGCGGCGCGCCTATGCGGGTCGGCAGCTCGAGCAGCTTGTAACGCCCGTTAACCGCGTTGTGATAAGTCTCGAACGCCGGGGTCGCGGTTCCCAGCACGACAGGCACGCCGCGCTGCCGGGCCCTCGTTACGGCCAGGTCGCGCGCCGAGTAACGAAAGCCCTCGGATTGTTTGAAGGAGCTGTCCTGTTCCTCATCCACCACGATCAGGCCGAGCTCGGGCAGCGGCGCAAACACGGCCAGCCGCGTGCCGAGAACAACGCGAGCCTGCCCGTCGCGGGCTGCCTGCCAGTGCTCCAGGCGCTCCAATTCGGCAAGGCCGCTGTGCAGGCTGACCGTGCGCGTGCCCGGGAAGCGAAGCGCCACCAGCGTTTCCAGTTGCGGCGTCAGCACAATCTCCGGCACCAGCAACAGCGCCTGCCTTCCCGCCCGGAGCGCTGCCGCGATGGCGTGCAAATAAACCTCGGTCTTTCCGCTGCCGGTGACGCCCAGCAACAAAAACGGCCGGTATTCGCCGAGGCCGGCACAGATTTCAGTGACTGCCCCCGCTTGCTCGGGGGTGAGTACGGGCGGTGACGCTGCGGCGGGCAGCGAAGGCGGTGTATCCGCCCCTCGATCCTCTTCCAGGCTGACCCAGCCGTGCGCGATGAATCGTTTCAGGAGGGCTAGCGCATTGGGCAGGAGCGCTCTTGCCTCAGCTAGCCCGAGCGGGCCCGCTTTCAGGCGCTCCAGCAGCCGAAGCTGGGCATGGGCGCGCGCGGGCAGCGCGGTCGTGGGGAGCGCCGACCCGGCCGCCGTGAGGAGATACACGCCGGTCCCTCTGGAGCGGGACCGGTCGGCCACCCGGCGCAGCCGGGCTGGCAGCGAGTCCATCACCACTGCGCCCAGGGGGTGGCGATAGTATTCGGCCGCGAATTGCATCAGGCGAAAATCCTCGGGCGCCAGCGGCGGCATATCCCGCAATACACGCAACGCGCTCTTCAGGCGGGCGGCCGGAACCTCGGAAGCATCCGAGACCTCGATGATCACGCCGACCGCGGTTTTCCTACCGAACGGCACCAGCACGCGGCGACCGATGTCGGCACCGGTCGCGTCGAGAGCCTGATAATCGAACAAGGTATCGACCGGCACATCGATCGCGACGCGGATTATGGGCATGTCGGCGGTGTCGTGGGCGGAAGCTGCTTGGCGAATGGGCAGCAGCGGTTCAGTGCGCGAATGTGCTTGCCGACATGGCCATAGACGCTGGGGTTATCAACTTGACG
>CAYYZZ010000050.1:0-13375 GCA_964476235.1 uncultured Streptomycetaceae bacterium
ACTCACACGCGCCTACGCGGTCGCATCCCCGCAAGCGGGGCCCCTGCTCCACGCTCCGGCGCGTCGCCTATTTTGGCCGCAACCCCAGCAGAGACCTTGGACATTCAAATGATCTACCGGGGGCTGGCACGAGTTTTGGCCCATGGCTTTGTCGCTCGCCTTGCCAATATTCGCTATATGGGCTGCGGCTCGCTTCGCGCCCTGAGCCAAAATCGTGACAGCGCATCGCGCGTTTCACTATGTTAGAGGCTCTTATGCGCCGGATCCCGTGGTCGGGCCTGGCGGTGCTGGCGGCCTGCCTGCTCGCCTGGGAGGCGTGGGCGCACCTGCGCCACGATCTTGCCGCGTTTTTCCCGCCGGCGTCCCAGGTCCTGCTGACCCTGGGCCAGATCCTCGTCAGTGGCGAATTGACCGTGCACATCGCGGCGACCCTGCGTCGGTTCGCGGAGGGCTACGCGCTGGCCGCTGTGCTTGCCGTTAGCGCAGGGCTGTGCCTGGGCCTCTGGCGGTGGCTCTACAACGCCTTCGAGCCGTTGATCGAGCTGTTGCGGCCGATGCCGTCGCCGGCGACCATACCCATCGCCATCCTGTTTCTCGGCATCGGCGATGAGATGAAGGTCGCTGTGACAGTGTACGCCTGCGCGTGGCCGATCCTCCTCAATACCGTGGACGGCGTGCGCTCGGTGGACCGCGTGCTGTTCGCGACCGCCGCCACGTTCCGGCTCTCGCCGTGGGCGCGGTTCTGGAAGGTGGTGCTGCCGGCGGCCTCGCCTCAGATCGTCACCGGGTTGCGGGTCTCGCTCGCCATTGCGCTCATCCTCGTGACCACGTCCGAGATGGTCGTGTCGAACGACGGGCTCGGCTATTACGTGCTCGAGAGCCAGCGCATGTTCCACATGCCGCAGATGTACGCCGCCGTTGTGGCGCTCGGCGTGATCGGCTACGCGTTGAACCGGCTGTTCCTCGCGATCGACGGCTGGGCCATGGCCTGGCACAAGGGGCTCACGCGCAAGGAGGAGATCCTGTGAGCTGGAAGGACTCGCGCTGGACCGGCATCGCCGTCCTCGTATTGCTCGGGCTGCTGTGGGAGGCTGCCGGGCAGGGCGGCTGGGTGCACAAGCTGCTGTTTCCCCCGCTGAGCGTCATCCTGGCGAAGTTATTCGAGATCACCGTCTCGGGCGAGATCCTGCAGCACCTCGGCGTGAGCCTGTGGCGCGCCACGCTGGGCTACTCGCTTGCCGCGGCGTTCGCGATCGCGCTGGGGATCGTCATGGGCTACTGGCGCCGCGCTTACGAGGCCTGCGAGATCACCATCGAGCTCCTGCGTGCGGTGCCGCCGCCGGCGGTGATCCCGCTCGCGATGGTGTTTCTCGGTTTCGGCGACGCACTCAAGGTGTTCATCATCTTCTTCGCGTGCTCGTTCCCGATCCTGGTGAACACGATAGACGGGGTGCGCAGCGTCGACCCGGTGCTGATCCGCACCGCGCGCACCTTCGGACTGTCGCAGCGGCAGACCGTGTGGAAGGTGATACTGCCCGCCGCCGGCCCGACCATCATGACCGGGCTGCGCATCGCCACCGCCATCGCCCTGATCCTCACCGTGATCTCGGAGATGATCGGCGCGACATCGGGCATCGGCTATTTCATCCTGGGCAGCCAGCGCACCCTGCATATCGCGAACATGTACGCGGGCATGCTGGTGCTGGCGCTGACCGGCTATGCCATCAACCGCGCATTCCTGCTCATCGACTCGCGCCTGATGGCATGGCACAAGGGGCTCACCCACCGCGAGCAGTAGCGGCGAAGTCCCGCTCAGCGCTCTTCAGGCGCGCACGTGCCGGGAGATGACTTCCGAGATCGGAAACTTGCGATCGATGAACTTGTAGCGCAACGCCACGTCGAGCATTGGCTGAAAGTCGGACTCGAGGATCTGCTTCTCGAACGCCGGCAGCGGCATGTCCTTGAACAGATCCGGCTTCAGGCCGGTGTGCTTGGCGAGGACGGCCTTCGCCTCAGCCGGGTTGGCGTTGTGCACGTCGATTCCCCGGTTGAGGGCCGCGACGAACCCTTTCACGACGGCGATGTTCTTGGCTATCCACGCCTCGCTGCCGAAGTAGGAGGCGATCAGGAGGCGCGGTGCGATGGCGCCGAGCTGGCGCCCGATCAGGCGCGCCTGCTTGTTCAGCACGGGCACCGTGACGAACGGCTCGACCGCACCGTAGGCGTCGATCTGCTTGTTCACCAGCGCCGGCGCCATCTGCGGGAACGGGATTTCCACCCACTTCACGCTGCTCGAGTCTCCGCCGTTGCTGTCGATCCAGTGCGCGGTCGCCCCGTGCATGATGTTGCGCAGCGTGTTGACCGCGACCGTCTTGCCCGCCAAGTCCTTGGCGGACCTGATCGGCGAGTCGGGGCTGACGCAGACCCCGAAGACGTCGTTGGTACCGCGCTTGTTGATGGCGCCGTTGGCGACGAACCGGAAGTCGAAGCCCTGCAGGTGGCCCTGGTAGATGGAAATCACGTTGGACCAGCCGATGTTGATCGAGCCCGACGCGAGCGCGGGCATGATCGCGGCGCCCCCGACCATCGAGGCGAGGTTGATGTCGAGCCCGGCGCCCTTGAAGTATTCCTTCTCCATCGCCAGGAAGAACGGCGACAGGTCGCCGATCTTCATGTAGCCGACGTTGAGCTTGCTCTGGGCAAGCGCCTGGAAAGGCAGGGCGGCGCTCCCTGCGGCGGCGATGCCGCCGGCGGCGACCTTCAGGAATTGCCGGCGGGTGAGCGCCTTGAGATTGATGCCGACGTTGACCTTTTGCATGGCCGTCCCTCCTTAGGACCGGTTCCGCGGCCTGGCGCCGCGGCAGGGCAACGATTATCAGCGGGGGCGCCGGAGGGGTCAAGAACGGGGATGGAACGCGGGGGAACAGGGCGAAAGGCGGCCGCCGAACTGATGTACTATGTACGCAGGCAGTAAATCCCGGAAATGGAGATATCAATGGCACAGGCTGGCGGGGCAGTGAAGAACCAGTACGTGGTGGACTTCCATCACATGGAGAGGAAGCCGACCATCGGCAAGGTTTCCACCGGGGAGGGCGCGTCTTTCAATGGCGAGCGCATCTATTGCGGTCTCGTGCACAAGAAGAAGGGTACGGGCTCGAAGCCGCACTACCATCCCGACGAGACCTTCAACTACGTGCTGAAGGGCTCGCTGAAGGTCAGCATGGACGGCATGGACTTCGTGGTGCCGACCGGCTGCCTGTTCCACATCCCGGCCAACATGGTGCATACCGCCATTGCCGGCGACGACGGGGATGCCACCTATCTGGTCTGGCGCGACCGGGTTGGCGAGAAGCAGGGCAAGGCGACGACCGTCGAGGCTTAGTGAACCTGTCCGACGAGCTGAAGCCCGGATTGACTGGAACCGCCGAGATCGTGGTCGGCACGCGCGACACCGCGCCGCATGTAGGCAGCGGCAAGATCGGCGTTCTCGCGACGCCCATCATGGTGAATCTCATGGAAGCCGCGGCGCTGCAGGCGGTGGAGCGGTTCATGCCCCCGGGACACCAAACGGTGGGCACTCATCTGGACGTGAAGCATTTCGCGGCGACGCCGGTCGGCTTGCGTGTGCGCGCTCATGCGGAGCTGGTCAAGGTCGAGGGGCGCACGCTGACGCTCAGTATCCATGCCGAGGACGAGCGCGAGAAGATCGGGGAGGGTGTGCACGAGCGTCTCATCATCAACGTCGAGCGCTTCGACCTGCGCATGCAGAAGAAACTCGGGAAACGCGAGCCTTGAGACGCTTGATTGACGGCTATAATGTGACCCTGACCCATTGTTGTTGAGCCGGAATTCTCCGCATGAAACCGAAGGTTATGGACGTGACCATCGATTTTTCTGATTGCGATTTGCGCCGACGCAGCGCGGGACGGATTGTGGGATTCCGCCGCGCGCCGCTTGCGACATGCGGCGGTACCGCCGCATTCGACGAGAAATAGGCGCGGGAGCGGCGATGCGCCTGCGCGTGCTCGGCTGTTCGGGAAGTATTGGCGGACAGCAAAACCGGACCACGTCCTTCCTGGTCGACCAGGACATACTCATCGACGCGGGAACCGGGGTCGGCGACCTCTCGCTTTCCGAATTGACGTTGATCGACCATATCTTCGTCACCCATTCGCATCTCGATCACGTCAACTCGATCGCGTTCTTCCTGGATTCGGTGGGCGCCCTGCGGCCCAAGCCGGTCACGGTGTACGCGACGGTCCCCACCATCGCGATCCTGAAAAGGCATCTCTTCAACGGGGACATCTGGCCGGATTTCACCCAGATCCCCACGCCCGAAGAGCCGTGGTTGCGTTACCAGGAAATCGAGGTGGGCGAGGTGATCGCCCTCGGGGGGCGGAGGATAACGGTGCTGCCCGCGGTCCACACGGTCCCGGCGGTCGGCTACCACCTCGACAGCGGGAAGGGCAGCCTGGTCTTCACCGGCGACACCGGCCCGAACGATGCGCTTTGGCCCCTGGTGAACCGCATCGAAAATCTCAAGTTTCTGATCATCGAAACCTCGTTTTCCGACAAGGACCGCCGGGTGGCCGAACTGTCCCTGCACCTGTGCCCGTCCATGCTCGGCGAGGAGCTGGCGAAGCTGGAGCGCCCGGCGGAGGTCTACATCACCCACCTCAAGCCCAGCGAGATCGAGCTGACGATGCAGGAAATCGAGGAGATTTCGAGCAGCTTCCAGCCGTGCCTCCTGCAGAACAACCACGTATTCGAATTCTGACGCCACCCCATCGCCGCGCGGCTTGCGCCCGGCCCCGGCAGGACGGAGAATCCCGTTTTCCCCCGCCACCGGGCCAGCCGCGGCGGGATTGACGCCTCTATGAAAAAACAAGTTTCTGTCGAGGAACTGGAGTTCGGCGTGTTCATCGCCGAGCTCGATCGGCCATGGACGGAAACGCCGTTCCTATTCCAGGGATTCGTCCTCAAGGATGAAGAGCAGCTCGAGCTGCTGAAAAAGTACTGCAAGCAGGTCACCATCGACTCGGAGAAGAGGCAGGACCTGGAAGACCCGCGCCTGCAGAAGCGCGCCCCGGCCGGTCCCAAGCCGCCTAGCGTGCTCGAGAGCATCAAGACCAAGGCCAGTTACGAGGAACAGGCCAGCGTCGACGTCGAGTTGCCGCGCGCGCGCGCGGCCCAGGGCAAGACCGAAGTCGCGCTGAAGGACATGCTCGACTCGATCAAGGCCGGCAAAGCGATCGACGCCTCCCGGGTAAAAGAAGCCGTGACGAACATGACCGACAGCGTCGTGCGCAACCCCGACGCCATGCTGCTGCTCGCCAGGATGAAAGAGAAAGGCGAGCGCAACCTCGACCGCGCGGTCGGAGTCTCCATCTACATGATCACGTTCGGCCGTTTCCTGCAGTTGCCGCGCGAGCAGCTCGACCTCCTCGGCATGCTCGGGCTGCTGCAGGACGTGGGAAAGACGAGCGTGCCGGAGGAGGTGCTCAACAAGCAGAAACCCCTCAGCAAGGTCGAAACGGTGCTGTGCAGGAGCCACGTCGAGCATTCGGTCGCCATCCTGAAGGAGACCACTGGCCTTCCCGCCGAGCTGCCCGCGCTCGCGGCCTTGCACCACGAGCGCTACGACGGCAGCGGCTATCCGAACAGGCTGAAAGGCCCGCAGATCGGGCTGTTCGGCGTCATCGCGGGGCTGGTCGACTGTTTCGACGCGCTCACGCATCCCCGGCCCTACGGCGAGGTGCTCGCGCCCTCCAACGCGCTCAGCATGATCTACAAATGGCGCGATATCCAGTTTGACGGCCCGCTGGTCGAGCAGTTCATCCAGTGCATCGGGATCTTCCCGGTGGGCGCTATCGTCGAGCTGAATTCGGGCGAGGTGGGGATCGTGATCGCGCAGAACCTGGCGCGCCGGCTGCAGCCGCGCGTCATGGTGGTGCTCGACGCCAAGGGCAATCCGAAGAAGCCGCATCTGATCCTCGACCTGGCGAAGGATCCGAAGATGGATCCGGAAACCCCGTATCGCATCAAGCGTACCCTGGAGCAGGGTAGCGTACCGATCGATGCATCCGAATTCTTCCTCTGACCGCCGAATGGACGCACCGGACTCAGCCCCCGCTCCCGAGCCGGAAAAAGAGCCGGGCGTCGGACTGAGGGCGCTGGTCGGGCGCCTGGCGGAGGAGTTCAGCGCCGATCAGCAAACGCTGGCCCGCGTGGCGTCGGTGTTCGTGGAGGTGCGCGACCAGGCGCCGGACCTGTTCGTTCCAGCCGCCGCAGCGCTCGTGCCCGCGTTCACGGACGCCAGTGCCTCGGGCGGCGATAATGTCGAGCCGATCTATGTGGCGCTGGGTGAATGGGCGCTGGATGCCGAGAGCGAGCCGATCGAGCGCATGCGGCGCGATTGCCAGCGCTTCCAGAGCGCGATGACGCGCGGGGCGCTGCGGTTGTATGCCGCGGACCCGGAGCGCTGCGCGGAGAACCTCATTGCGCTGCAGCGCTTCAACTTCCTGCAGCTCGCCCTTCTCGCTTCCCTGTCGGCGCGCAGCCAGGAAGGGGGCGGCGTGGTGCGGACGCTGCCGACCCCCGAGTACGCGGCCTTCATGGAGATCTTCCGCACGACGATCGAGAGCCACCGGCAGGAGGGCAAGCAGCTCGGGTTGCTGCTGATCCAGATCGCCAAGGTCGAGCAGGTGGACCGGCTGCTCGGCCTGCAGAAGGGCGAAGCCTTCATGCTGCGCGTCACCCGGCGCATGCGCGAGGGGGTATTGCGCAAGCAGGATCAACTCGGTCGGGTGAGCCGCGATCAGCTCGCTTGCCTGCTGCCGCGCATCGCAGGTGAGGGCGTGGCCATACTCGCGGCGAACAAGATCCTGGCGGCGCTGGAGGCGCCGATACCGATCGGCGACCAGTCATTTGCGCCGGACGCGGTGATCGGCATTGCGGTGTACCCGGACCACGGCGCCGACCAGCAGACACTGGTCCGCAACGGCAAGCTCGCGGTGCGCGTGGCAAGCGGCACTGCGGAGCGAGCCGCTGTTTACGAACCGGCGCACGGCGAGAGCGAAGAGCTCAAGATGCGGCACGAAGCGCGCCTGCGCCATGCCCTGGAACAGGGCACGCTTGATCTTGCCTTCGAGCCGCAGCTCGACCTGAAATCCGGCCGGATCGGCGGGCTGGAGTGCAGGCTGCGCTGGACGGACGATGAGCTGGGCGCGGTGTCCGAGGCGCAGACGACGGCAACAGCCGAAGCCTCGGGCCTGGTGCGCGAGGTGACCTGGTGGGTATTCAACAACGCGCTGCGCCAGTGTGCCGAGTTCGCGAAGGCCGGGCTGCAAATACCCATCAGCCTGAAAGTGACCGCGACCAGCCTGTTTCAACCGGATTTTCGGGAGTTCGTGGGCCGCGCGCTGCGCACCTGGAATGTCCCACCTAACCGGCTGGTGATCGAGATCGACGAGAGTGCCCTTACCGGTGCGCTCGAACAGGTAAAGGAAACGCTCGTGCGCCTGAAAGCGCATGGATTACACCTTGGGGTCGACGGTTTTGGCGCCGGCTCGTCGTCCCTCAGCAACCTGGCGCAACTGCCGCTCGACGAGATGAAGCTTGCCGCGACATTTACCGGCGACATGAAGCGAGCGGGGACCCATGCTAAGGTCGTCCGGTCGCTGATCGGCCTGGCGCGGGACCTCGGGCTTCGGGTCGTCGCGGAAGGGGTGGTAGACGCGGAGACGGCGCTGGCGCTCACGACGCTTGGCTGCGATCGCATCCAGGGGGAATACGTGAGCCCCCCGCTGGCCGCTCAGGAGATCGTTGCTTTCGCCGCCGGGCTGGCTGAACTTTCTCTCCGGCCGCAAGGTTAAGGCCGCATTTCGACCATGCAAATCAATTTCGAGACCATCCGCGGGATACTGGAGCGCCGGCTGCACCAGGCGGATATCGAACGGCTGCTTCAAGGGCTGTCCGATTCGGAGAGGACCCAGCTCTTTGTCCGGATCACGGAACTCATGCGCCGCACCACCGCGCTGGTCGACATCTCGAATCGGGTGTCGGACTCGCTGTCGCTGGATGTGCTGTTTCCCCGCCTGATGGATGTCGTGACCGAGACGCTCAACGTGGAGCGCAGCTCGCTATTCCTGTACGACCCTGACACGAAGGAACTCTTTTCCCGGGTCATGCAGGGCAATGCCATGGGGGATGTGCGGTTTCCTGCCGATCACGGGATAGCGGGCTCCGTCTTTACCAGCGGCGAAGGGGTGATCATCCACGATACCTACGCCGACACGCGATTTAACCGGGATGTCGATACCCGGACCGGGTATCGGACGCGGAACATGCTTTGCGTCCCGATCCGGAACAAGAAGCAAGAAGTGATCGGAGTCACCCAGGCGCTCAACAAGCGCGAAGCCCAATTCGACGTTGACGACCAGCAGCTGCTGGAAGCGCTGTCCTCCCAGGCCGCCGCCGCGCTCGAGAACGCCCGGCTGTTCGAAAAGGTCGAGCGCGCCCAGCGCGAGGAGGCGGTGCTGATCGACGTGGTGAGCTTGATCGCGTCGGAGATACTCCTCGAGCCCCTGCTTGAAAAAATCCTGGTGGCAGCCACCCAGCTGCTTGGGGCCGACCGCGGTTCCCTGTTCCTCTACGACCCGTCACGCAATGAACTCTACTCACGGGTCGCGGACGGCGTGGCATCACGCGAGATCCGCTTTCCGGCAAATACCGGCATTGCCGGAGAGTGCTTCAGCACGGGAATCCCCATCAGCATTGACGATGCCTATCGGGACCCGCGATTCAACCCGGCGGTGGACAAGGGCACCGGCTATCGCACGCGCAACATTCTGTGCATGCCGATCACCACCAAGGGCGGCAGCAAGGTTGGCGTGATGGAGATCCTCAACAAGAAGGAGGGGCCTTTCACGATCAGCGACCAGAGGCGCCTGACCGCACTGTGCGCGCAGGCGGCCGTGTCGATCGAGAATGCGCAGCTGTTCGAGGAAGTGAGCAATTCGCGGGGCTATAACGAGAGCATCCTGCGCAGCATGAGCAACGGCGTGATCACGCTCGATGCCGCCAACGTGGTCAGCAAGATCAACGATTCGGGGCGGAGAATTCTGAGGCGGTCCGATGCCGAAACGGTCGGCAAATCAGTGAACGACATCTTCGGCGAGCGCAACAGCTGGGTGATCAAGAGCCTGGAAAAAGTGCTCAGCACCTGGAGGATCGACAGCACGGTGGATGCCAGTCTTCAACTGGATGATAACGAGGTAGTTTCGGTCAACCTGACCACAGTCCCGCTCCGCGACATGCGGGATGAGCGGATCGGGTCCATGCTGATCATGGAGGACCTGACGCGGGAGAAACGGCTGCGGAACACCATGTCCCGCTACATGAGCAAGGCGGTCGTGGATCAGCTGCTGGAAAAAGGCGACGCGGTACTGGGCGGCACCGGCCGTGAGGTGAGCGTGCTGTTTTCGGATATCCGGGGCTTCACGGCCCTGGCGGAGCGGCTCGGGCCCCGGGAAACCGTGGCGATGCTCAACGAATACTTCACCGACATGGTTGATGTCGTGTACGAGCACAACGGCATCCTCGACAAATACATCGGGGACATGATCATGGCGGTATTCGGATCCGTGCTCGCGAGCGAAGAGGATGCGGACAACGCCGTGACGGTCGGCAGCAGGATGATGGTTGCGCTGCGCGAATTGAACAAGCGGAGGACGGCGACGGGCCATGAGCCGATACGCATTGGAGTTGGAATCAGCACGGGCTATTGCGTGGCGGGCAACATCGGTTCGCCCAAGCGGCTCGAGTACACCGTGATTGGGGACCGGGTCAACCTCGCGGATCGGCTGCAGAACGCGAACAAGTATTACGGAACCAGCGTGCTGATCTGCCAACCGACGGCGGCGCGGCTGAAGCGTGTGGTGAAGATAAGAGAGCTCGACCTGATACGCCTCAGGGGCATCAACACCCCGGTCTCGGTCTACGAGGTGCTTGACCATCACACGAACGAAAGCTTCCCCCATCTCGACGTGGTGCTGCCCGCTTTCAAGGAAGGGCTTGCTCATTACCACAAGCAGTCCTGGGAACGGGCAGCGGCGTGCTTCAGTGAGGCGCTCTCGGCCTTCCCCGGAGATCGCCCGTCGCGGATCTACCTGGAACGCTGCGAGACCTATCGCACGGATCCGCCGCCTGCCGGCTGGGATGGGGTCTGGGATGTCCGCAGGGTGTAGCGGCGCCGCCTGATTAGTTGGAACGGAACTAGAACAGCGACATCGCCTGGGCGACCCGGTCCATCAAGTAATAGAACAGGAAACTGCCAGCGATCAGCATCGCGCAGATCGACCGCTTGACGGTACCGTGAGACCGGTCATGGACTTCGTCGTGGAGCTTTTCGGTGCGGGCGACAGCCTGACAATAGACATAGAACTGGTCCACCACCCGGATGTCGTATTTTTTGGGCTTGCTGCCAGACCAGGCCATTTCCACCCGGTTCGACGGCGATCGCCACTGTGCAAATGTCGTCATTTCAAGCTCATTGGTACGATCAGGGGTGGGGGTATAGGGCACGTTATCATTTAACTACTTGATTCATTTACCCTTGTTATATACCCAGCTTCTCCGAAACCGCTTCCTGCGGGTTGGTTCTGCAATCTCCGTTCCAGAGGAAATAAGCCACACTGGGAGGATTCCGCCCCCGCCGGGCGTTACACGCTCATGTGGAAATACTCGATAGCCATTGCTTGCGCCGTGCTGGTCTCGCCGGCGTGGGGCGCGGAGGATCCGGGCGCGCGCGCCTTGCAGCAGCACCAGCTTCAGCGGCAGCAACAGCAGGAAGCGCTGCAACTGCGCATGCAGCAGCATCAACGCGGCGTCCAGCCGGCCCCGGCTGACGCGCAGCAGAGGCAGGCCCTGGAGCAACTGCAGTCAGAGCAGCGCCAGTGGCAGGAGCAGTTGCATTACCGGCAGGCTATCGAGCCGGCGACTGCCCAGCCATCAGACGATGAGGGAACCCGCCGCGCGAAAGCGGAGATGGAGCGGCAAAAAGCGCAGCAGGAAAGCCAGCGGCAGTTACAGAGCGCCGATACCGGAGAACAGAAGAAAAAATAGGCAGGCGTTACGGGATTTCACAGGATCAACAGGATTGAATCCGATCCAAGAATCCTGCTGATCCCGCCTACTTTTGTTCTGCAGGCGGTTTCTCGAGACGCTCGCGCTCGACGACCGAGTATTCGGCCGTGATGAACTCTTCATTCGCCGCTTTCCTCAGTCTGCGCTTGAGCCACCAGAAGCGCGCCAGCACCACCAGCGCCAGTATCGCGCCCGCGATCAGCGCCGCGACCAGAAAGAAGAAGCCGAGCACGAGCACTCCCACGAGGAGCGTCCCGTAAACAATGCGCTCCAGCAGGCTGCGCTCGCGCAAATTGATATGGACGGTGGCCATTATCTACAACTGCGTGATTCGTGATTGGTGATTCGTGATTCGTGATTCGTGAGCCGAGTGGGGCGTGAAGCAAAGCCATGAACCGGTAGCGTCTTCCGCTCGAATCACGACTCACGATTAACGACTCACGGCTTCTCAGGAGTCGGTGTTGAAGCTCTTGATGATAACCCCGCCGGACTTATCGTCGTGCTCGAGCGTGAGGAGCTTGCGCGCTTCCGCCTCGTCGAGCAGCTTCCCGAACGAGCGGAAGCCGTAATAGGACTCGTTGAAGTCGGGTTGCCGCCGTTTCAGCGCCTGCTTCACCATCGAGCCCCAGATCTTTTCCTCCGCTCCGCGTTCGCGGAGCAAGGCTTCGACGGTCTCCATCACCAGGTCGAGCGCCTCCTGCTTCTTGTCGCCATCGGCGGCGGGCGCCTTGGGTGCATCAGGCGCGCCGGGAGCGGCGGCCGCAGGCTTGCGGCGGGACGGCCTCTTCTGCTTCTCCCGTACCAGGTCATCGTAGTAGATGAACTCGTCGCAGTTGGAGACGAGGAGATCGGAGGAGGACTTCTTGACCCCGACGCCGATGACGGTTTTGTCGTTCTCGCGCAGCTTGGACACCAGCGGCGAGAAGTCGGAGTCGCCGCTGATGATGACGAAGGTGTCCACGTGAGACTTGGTGTAGCAGAGATCGAGCGCGTCCACCACCATGCGGATGTCGGCCGAGTTCTTGCCGGACATGCGCACGTGCGGAATCTCGATCAGTTCGAATGCCGCCTCGTGCATCGCCTTCTTGAAGTCCTTGTAGCGGTCCCAGTCGCAGTAGGCTTTCTTGACCACGATATTGCCCTTGAGCAGCAGCCGCTCCAGCACTTTCCTGACGTCAAATTCCGCGTACTTGGCCTCGCGCACTCCAAGGGCGACGTTCTCGAAATCGCAGAACAGCGCCATGTTGGTGTCCTGTTGAGTGGCCATAAGGCCTCCGTTTCTTTTCTTGAATGCGTGAGCCGCGAGCGGCGGGGGTGGTGGCGGGGAAATTCAGGCGCATTCTACCCTGTTTGATTGCCGCGACTCGCTTTTCGCAGGCCGCTTCTCGTCAGCCATGCTTGTGGTTGGCTGCCGGCTCGTCGCCGGAGGCCAGGCGATGAGCCCACCGGGTGGTCTCGGGCAGGAGGGAACTGGGCGGTGCACGCCATGACATAGCGTACCGCGAGCGGCAGGCTCACGCGGTGGCCGATGGAGACGTAGACCGGCTGCGCGTGCGCCCTGGATCGCAGCACGGCGCCGATAGGTTTCGCCCTGATCCTTCAGCGGCACCCAGGCGCCGCGCCGCTGCATCGGCTGACCGTGCTCGCCGATCAGCCGGGATTTGGCGACGCCGATCGAGGGAATACCGCAAGTCACGCCCATATGACATGCAATGCCAAAGCGGCGCGGGTGCGCGTAATCCACCAGCTCCAGTCCCGGGAAGGAAAGCACCGCGACCGCCGCGCGCGTGATGCCGCCGCCGCGCTCGAAGCCTACATCGGTCCCGACAACGTGGCGCACTTCCCGTGACCGTCCCGTCCTGATGACCTTCGAACGCAACCGGTGCTGGAGCGCGATCGCCGCGCTCGGCGTCAGATTCCACGAATGGCGGATTTTCCTCATCTGGACAAGAGCCGGCTCATGACGGATGAAATTCAAACAAGGATTGTGTCCAATCACTAGTCACGAGAGCGTGTCTCAATAATCCCCTCTCCCCCAGTTTCGGGGGAGAGGGCTAGGGTGAGGGGGCGACCAGATTACTCAATTCTCCCTCTAAAACCTAAATCGGCCCCTACCCCTCACCCCAACCCTCTCCCCACTGCCGCGGGGCGAGGGGGGTGTTTTTGAGACAAGCTCTAGTGTTGTGAGTCTGAAATACGCTTACAAAATCTGGCGAGGCTGTCGAGGATT
>CAYYZZ010000051.1:0-6617 GCA_964476235.1 uncultured Streptomycetaceae bacterium
GGTAGGCGTCTTCCCAGGTGCGGTCTTCACCGTTGGTAACGCCGAAGCCGCCGGAAAAGGATTCCCTCGGGTTCGAGAAATAGTTCAGTCGGTCAAGAAAGTGACTCATTTCAAACTCCGTGATTCGTGATTCGCGGATCGTGATTCGTGCCTCTGATCCGAAAAGAGGCGCGCGCGCCGTTCCGATTCACCATTCACTATTCACCATTCACCGCTTTCAGCACGGCATCTCGGCGTTCTTGCGCGCGTAATACCACCAAGTGGTTGCAATGCAAGTCAGGTAGAACACGATGAACACGTACAAAGCGCCTTCGGGCCCGCCCACGAGCTCGATCGCGGTGCCGTAGCTCTACGGGATGAAGAACCCGCCGTAGGCCCCGATCGCGCCTGTAAGATGGCTCATCGTGTTTTCCCTGATCGGCGCGTTTGTGCGGTTTCATCAGTTCCCGATCATAGAGAGCGCGCGCAGGACAGCTTTGATCTATATCAAAGCCCCGCCTCTGCACAACACCCTACCGTCAGCGTGGCATTCGGCATGCCGCCCGAGCACGCCCGCACGGTCGTGCCGGGTCTTTTCGTGCAATCCGCTTTACGGTCGTCTCACGCCCGGCGCAAGAATGTCGGTACGGCGCACTTCGGTGATGTACATGAGTATCAGCGATACCCAAGTGATGCCGTAGAGCAACATGAAGGCGCTGGAGCGGACGCCAATCAGGTCCACCAGCGCGCCGAACATGATCGGCAGCAGGAATCCGCCGAGGCCGCCCGCCATGCCGACGATGCCGCTCACGATCCCCATGTTGGCCGGAAATTCCACGGCCACGTACTTGAACACCGAAGCCATGCCGAAAGCAAAGGCCGCGCCCATGATGAACAGCAGCGGGGTGAACACCCACGGGTTCAGCGCGATCCGAAAAGTCTTCGGTCCGGTGACGGTATGGACCGTCAGGTCCGTTTGCGGGTAGGACAGCAGGAACAGGCAGACCCAGGCCACCCACAGCACCCACCAGGTGACCGAGTGCGCGCCGAACCTGTCCGACATCCAGCCGCCCGCGGCCCGGAGCAGGCCCGCCGGCAGCGCGAAGCAGATGGCCAGCAGCGCGGCGTGCCGGAGGTCGAGGCCATATTCCTGGGTATAGTAGCGCGTCATCCACAGCGACAGTCCCGTGAAGCCGCCGAATACGATGGAATAGTACTGGCAGTACTTCCACACGCGCGGGTCGCGCAGGATTTTCAACTGCTCGAGCAGCGGCGCGCGCTTTTGCGGGTCCGCCCCGGGGTCGGGGTAACTGAACAGCCAGAAGATCGCGGCTGTCGCGAGAATCGCGAGCGCATAGAACTGCGGCACTTTCTGCCAGCCCCAGGCGGAGACGATCAACGGCGCGACGAACATGTTGAGCGCGGCGCCGGTGGTGCCGGCGCCGAAAATACCCATGGCGAAGCCGCGGTTCTTCGCGTCGAAGAAGCGGGCGACGTAGGGCATGCCGACCGAGAATGACGCTCCGACTATCCCCAGCACGAGGCCCAGCGCCAGGAAGTGCCAGAACTCGGTCGCATGGGAGATCAGGTAGACCGGCGGCACGGAGGCGACCAGCAGCAATAGCATCACGATGCGCCCGCCAAAACGGTCGGTCCACATGCCCATCGGCAGCCGTAACACCGCCCCGGTCAGGATCGGTGTCGCCGTCAGCAATCCGAACTGCGTTTCATTGAGTTGGAGCTGCTCTTTGATCGGGATGCCGATCACGCCCATCATCGTCCACACCGCGAACGTCACGGTGAACGCCAGCGTGCTGACGACGAGGGCCGATATGCCTTGCTTGTACGTGTGCTGAACCGTAGTCATGTCATTCCCTTTCGTTCCTGGAGTGCCGCAAAGTTATGCCGGGGTGCGCTACCGCGAGTTGATCTATATCAAACGGGGCTCCGCCCAAGCTCGGCACAATTCGGCGAACGCGGATAGTAGTAATATGATTTTTTCCACTTCGGCCCCGATTACGGTGCAGCACCGATCATGAGTACCCCGGCCGCTCAGCGCGAGAACGGCCCGCGGGCTCGACCGGCGAACCCATCTGCCACGCCGGCGCTGAGGCCGGCCGGTTCTCTGACCGGCCGCGTCCGTGAGGAGATACGCCGGCTCTATCCCGGCTATTTCGCGCTCGTGATGGCGACGGGCATCATTTCCAACGCCGCGCTGTACCTGGGCCACCGGGACCTTTCGCATTTTCTTCTGGCGGTGAATCTCGCCGCCTTTCCGGTGCTGGGTGCCGCGTTGGCGATACGCGCGCTCTGCTTCTGCGGCGACCTCTGGACGGACCTGACCAACCCCAGGCTGGTGTTCTCCTTTTTCACGATCGTCGCCGCCTGCGACGTGTTCGGCTTGCAGCTCGTGCTGCGGGGCTACACGGAACCGGCCGTCGCGCTCTGGCTGTTTGCGCTGGTGGTCTGGACGCTGCTCGGCTACTTGAGCTTCAGCGTGCTCACGTTCGTCAACACGGAAAGCGGCGCCGACCTCGTCCACGGCGGTTGGCTCATCGCCATCGTCGGCACTGAGTCGCTCGTGCTGCTCGGCGCCCAGTTGGCGCCGCACTTCGGCGCGCTTGCACCGCTGGCGTTCGTCACGATCTACGCGCTGTGGGGAATAGGGATCGTTTTCTACGGAATCTTCATCACCTTGTTCAGCTACCGCCTGTTCTTCCTGCGCGTCGAGCCGGCCGACATCACGCCGCTTTTCTGGGTCGTGATGGGCGCCGCGGCGATCGCTACCAATGCCGGCTCGACACTCATCCTGACCGACCCCGGCATGCCGTTCCTGCTCGCCCTGCGTCCGTTCGTGGATGGGACGACGCTTATCCTCTGGGCCTGGAGCACCTGGTGGATTCCGTTGCTGGTCATCTTCGGCGTCTGGAAGTACCTGGTGCGGAAGGAGCCGCTGGCCTATCACGCGATGTTTTGGAGTCTGGTGTTTCCACTCGGCATGTACACTGTCGCGACCTATCGCCTCTCGCTTGCCGCCGACTTCCTGCCGCTGCAGTGGGTCCCGCGCATAATGATCTGGGTCGCACTCGGCGCATGGGTGCTGACAATGATGGGCGCGCTAGCCGCGTTCTGGCGCGTGCTGCGCACGCCTGCGCAGCCTTAGAGTCCCTACACGTAGCCCAGCCACGACCAGTAAGTCGCGCCGAGCAGCAGGACCATGGCGTAGGCCGCCACCGTGATGACGAGCCCGGTCTTCACAAAGTCCCTGGCCGTGACGGTAGACACCGTGAATATGGCAGATGGGGAAGCGGCGCCTATTGATACAGATCAAACGGGATGAGGCGCCGGTGCCGCATTTTGGGCAGAGCGGAGCAGCCGTCGTACAATCGGCTCACGTTGCCAAGGCGGTCCGAAATCCCCTCGTGAATTCTCATATTCCCAATTCCGCCGCCGAATCGCTCGCCGCCGCAGCGCTCGCTTTCCTGCGCCGCTATCCTCTGTTCGACGAGATGGAAGACGAGGCGTTGCTGTTCCTGGCGTCCCGTCTCAGCTGTAGCGTGGGTCGGACCGGCGACCGGGAATCAACTTCCCACCCCGCCACTAGCTTTGCCCGAGCCAGAACCGGTCCTTCTGCAGCCTGGCCAGGTCGGCGCAACTCTCGGCGCCGTGCTTCTTCGCCTCGGCGAGGAGCACTAGCAGCAGCTGCGCGGTGGCCAGCGCATCCGCCACTGCGTCGTGGCGGGCGTAATTGTCGATACCGAACACCCTGGTCCAGTCGTCGAGCGTGTGCGCCACGCCTGCATGCCGGGTAAAGAAGATCGGGAGCAGCAATGCCAGATCCAGCCAGGGATTGTCCGGCTTGATGCCGAGCAGCGAGGACGTGGCGCGCTCGATGACGATGCGATCGAAATCCACGCGGAATCCGGCGAGGGGAACCTTGCCGGCGAACGACAGGAAATCGAGCAGTCCGGCCGCCGGCTCGCGCCCGGTGAGCTGAGCCGAGCCGCCGATGCCATGAACCAGGATGTTCTCGTGTCCGCTCGGCAGGGCCTGCTGCAGCACAACCTCGAAGCTCTCGTCGATGCGGACGAGCCCGCGGCTCACCATTACCGCCCCGATGGAAATCAGCCGGTCGCTGTGGGGGTCGAGCCCGCTGGTTTCGACATCGACCACCACCAAGCGTTGCCCGGACAGCGGGCTGCGCAGGTCCGGTTTCTCGCGGGATCGGTACGCGTCCAGCGCGGCGATCTGCCCGGCGTCGAGCGCCGGCGCGCGGCGCAACAGGCGGGCCAGCCAGTTCATAACTGGTAATCGAGCGCCAGCCGGGTCTGCAGCTTGCGCGCCTGGCGGAAGCACTCCTTGAGGATACGACGGTCCACCTCGTTCAACGTGTCGGGATCGACGCGGTTGGTCGCGGTCCCGTCGTGGCTGCGCAGGCGCAACTGCTGGATGAAGTAAAACGCTTCCACCATGGCGTCGATCTCCCGGCCCGGCATGTCGAGGCGGGCGCCGCCTTGGCGCAGGCGCTGCTCGGTCCCGGTGTGTGCGGTGGCAGTGGCAAGGCTGATGACGCGCGCCGCGTCCACGAACAACCGTGCACCGGAGAGCTTGAGATTGATGGTGCCGCGGTGCTCGCCCTCCTCTGCCACCACGAAGTCGCGCAGCAAGCCGAGCGGAGGCCCTGTCGTCAACGCCGTTTCGGCGAGCGCCCGCAGAAAGCGGCTGTTGTCCCGCGTGAGCTCGAAGAGCCGCTCGCGCAACGCTTCCGCGAGCGAGTCCCGTCCGTAAACCGGGCGAAAATCAAAGAAGATTGAAGCCTTGAGCAGCGCTTCCGGCTGCGTGTCGCGTATCCAGCCGGCAAATTGCTCGTGCCACTCGTCAAGGCTCAGGCACCAGCGCGGGTTCCCCGCCATGATCTCGCCCCTGCACAGCGGAAATCCGCAGGCATCCAGCCCGTCGTTCACCGACCGTGCGAACGGCAGCAGCCGCTCGCGCATCGATTCCGCCCCCGCGCCCCGTCCGTCCGCGAAGATCAGCCCGTTGTCCTGGTCGGTGGCGAGCGTCTGTTCGTAGCGCCCTTCGCTGCCGAGCGCGAGCCAGCACCAGTTCAGTTCCTGGATGCCGTGCCGGTCGTGCTCCAGCTTGATCAGCCGCCGCGTCAACGCGTCGTTCAGCGTCGAGATGATCTGGGTGAGCTGCCAGGCCGAGACACCCTGCTGCAGCATGTGGTTCGCAAGCCGCCGGATGTCCCGCGCGGCGTCCGCGAGCGCCGGCACCCCGTCGCTGTGCGCGATCGTGCGCCGGATCTCGCGCATCGATATTCTCTGCAGCGCGAACAGGTCGCGCTCGGTCACGACGCCGATCAGCCGCCCACCGTCCACCACCGGCAGGTGCCGGATGCCGTGGTGCGCCATGGCGAGCGCCGCATCGTGGGCGCTGGCCTCGGCCGATATGACGTGCGGCACCGCCGTCATCACCGTGGCGATCGGTTGTTCAAGGTCGGATCGCGCGAGCGCGACGCGGTCGAGGATGTCATGCCGAGTAAATATGCCAAGAGGCTCGTTATCGGGCGTCACGACGATGATTGATCCGATCTTGGCCTCGTGCATCGTCCGCAGCGCAGCCCCGATCGATGTTTCCAGCCGGCAGCTTACCGGCGGGCGCCCGGTCAGCGAGCGCAGCGCGCGGTTGATCGCCTGCTGCTCGGTCGCCATGCCGGCAAACTGTATCTTGAGCAGCTGACGCGACTCGCGCAGCATGCTAGTCAGATAGTTCGTCGCAAAATCCTGGGCGCGCGCGCTGCGGTGCATCAGCGTGGAGAAATCTTCGGCCGTCAGCTGGTAACAGAAGGTATCGGCAGCGGCGATATAAGGGGAGGTCACGGGACGCTTTTCCAGCAGCGCACCCACGGAAAAGCACTCACCCGGACCCAACGCGAGGACCTCGCGCGCCGCGCCGAGATCGTTTTCCTCCGGAGAAATATGCACCAGGCCGCGCTGGATGATGTAGAAAAAAGCAGGCGCACCCCGGTCCGGCGCAAGGACGACGGTGTCCTTCGGGTAATAGCCGAGCGCCAGGCGCCCTGCCATGAATTCGAGCGCGTCCGGTTCCAGCTTGTCGAACGGGGGATAGCGCTTCAGGAAAGCCAGCGTGGCGCCCGCCAGCGGGCCGGCCGCCCCCGAATCAGCTCTCGTATTCATGGCAGCGGTCATGATACGGCGGGCGCTGAATCACGTCATCTGCTTGCCGGTGGTGGGTCCGGGAATCCCGGCACTGGATTGGGACACGAAGGCCAGTACTCCAGGTTGCGTATGGTCATGGTTCTTGACGCGCGTTCTTCCTGTGGTAGTTTAATGGATCGCAGCGCCTCCACCCCGCGCATGAATCTCCACCGCCTCCTCGAGCAACGCGCCGCTGACGGCAGGCCGCTGCGCGTTGCGCTGATCGGCGCCGGCAAGTTCGGCTCGATGTTCCTCGCGCAGGCGCGGCGCACGCCGGGCATCCACGTCGTGGCGGTCGCGGATCTCGCGCCGCAGCGCGCCCGGGACAGCCTGGCCCGCACCGGCTGGGCGGCGGAGCAATATGCGCCGCGCTCCCTCAACGAAGCCTGCAGCAAAGGCACCACCTTCATTACCGAG
>CAYYZZ010000051.1:6717-13279 GCA_964476235.1 uncultured Streptomycetaceae bacterium
CGGCTTCCGCGGCGACGCGGTCGCAATCGCAAAGCGCGACCTCAAGGAAGGCGAGACGCTCGACGGCGAAGGTGGTTACACCGTGTGGGGAAAACTGATGCCGGCGCGGGACTCGCTCACCCGCGGCGGGCTGCCGATCGGGATCGCGCATGGCGTCAGGCTGACGCGGCCGGTCGAAAAGGGAGCAACCCTTACCTGGCGCGACATCATCCTGCCGGAAACGGAAGCCGCGCGAGTCCGTCTCGAGATGGAAGCCCTGTTTGCCGCCGAGTGGGGCATCCGCAGGCCGGGCGACGCGACTGCCGCCTGAGCCGGAACTGCGTGATAGTATGGTTGTCGCAATTCCATGAATTGTTAGTTATCCAGGAGGGAAATATGAAGAAGTCCGTAGTGACCGTTGCCTGCGGCGCGCTGCTTGTCGCGGGCTGTGCCGGGACGCAGGAGCAGAAGGAAGTGTCCGCCGTTGCCCTGCTGCAACCGCGCAGCGGCTCGAACGTGAGTGGCAACATCAAGTTCACCCAGATCGGCGACGTGGTCCGCGTCACCGGCGAAATCACGGGCCACACCAAGGGGCCGAAAGGCTTCCACATCCACGAGAAGGGCGACTGCAGCGACGACAAGGCGATGAGCACGGGCGGTCACTTCAACCCCGGCGGTCACAAGCACGGCGGGCCCTACGACCCGGTGAAGCACTCGGGCGACCTCGGCAACCTCGTCTTCAACGACCAAGGCGTCGCAAAGATCAACTTCACGGTCGGTGACATCGCCGTGAGCCGGGACGCGCCGAACGGCATCATCGGCCGCGCGGTGATCGTCCATGCGGCGGTAGACGACTTCAAGACCGATCCCACCGGTAATGCCGGCGGTCGTGTCGCCTGCGGCGTGATCCAGGGCTGACATAACCGTTGCGTTGAAACACGACGGCCCGGAACGCGCCGTCCCGGGCCGGGAAGATTAGCTGGGAGAAATGCCGCGCCGCTGCGCCATGCTGGAGCCGATCTCGGCGAGGTCGTCCTTGGAGAGCAGCATCTCGGCGAGCGGGATGACGTTGGCTTCCTCCAGCGCGATGTGCGAAGTGTAGAGCTTGACGAAATGGTCGACATCGAGCGGGTCAAGCTGCGTGCTCTCGCCCGCCGAAATTTCCTGGAGCACGGCGCGCAACTCGGTCCAGACCTTCTCCATCTCGCGGTGCTCGGTCGCGATATCGGCCACCAGGCGCGTCAGCCGGGAACCGCGGCTGATGGTCGCCGCCGACATCATGCGCGGCAGCAGGTCCTCCTCCTCGTCCTCGTGGTGATGGCGCGCGGCCGTATCGAAATAGCGCATGACGCCCGCCGCCGACTGGCGGGCCTGCGCGTCGCAGCCATGGTCTTTCATGTGCTCGACCAGCTTGCGCAGCGTTTCGCATTGCGAGCGGATGCGCACGTGGCAGGCCTTCAGCGCCTCGAGGGGCCGGGAGAAATCGGGGGGCTGGCCGGGAAGATCGCTCATGGCGGGTATCTTACAACAAGAGCTCGCGCATCTGTGATAGCGTGACGCACCCATGCGCGGCTGCCGGGCCCGCATCACCCGGACCGGCCGTTCCAGCATCCTGCTAACCCATGTTCGAAGCACGCGAACTCGAGGCAACCCGCGGCAACGCGGCGCTTTTCACCGGGCTTGGCTTCACTCTCGAGCCCGGCGCGCTGCTGCGCGTGACCGGCGCCAACGGCAGCGGCAAAACGAGCCTGCTCCGCGTCCTGTGCGGGCTGTTGACGCCCGCGACCGGAGAAGTGCGCTGGAAGGGGGAGAACATCCGTTCGCTGCGCGAGGAATACTGGAAATGCCTCGCCTACGTCGGGCACGTCAACGCGTTGAAGGACGACCTGACCGCGATGGAAAATCTCGCGGTTGCATGCGCGCTCGCCGGCCTGGACGCCACGCCTGCACGCTCGCGGGGCGCGCTCGAGCGCTTCGGACTGAGCGGGCGGGAACGGCTGCCCGTCAGGATACTATCGCAGGGGCAGCGGCGGCGTGCGGCGCTCGCGCGGCTGGCGCTGAGCGAGACGCTCCCGCTATGGATACTCGACGAGCCGTTTGCCGCGCTGGATGCAGCGGCAATCGAGCGTGTGCAGTCGCTTGCCGGCGAGCATCTCGCCCGCGGCGGCATGGTCGTGCTGACCACCCACCAGGAAGCGCGCATCCGGGCTCCGTCCATGATGGACATCAACCTCGATCGCTGAGCGCCGGACATGCTCTCCACTCTGCGCGCCGTGATCCACCGCGACCTGCTGCTCGCATGGCGCCGCCGCTCCGACGTCGCAACCGCGGTGCTGTTCTTCGTGATCGTGGTGAGCCTGTTCCCGCTCGGCATCGGCCCGGAGCCCAACCTGCTGCGCGCGATCGCGCCGGGCGTGATCTGGGTCGCGGCGCTCCTCGCCTGCATGCTCTCGCTGACGCGCATGTTCGAGTCCGATCACGCCGACGGCACGCTCGAGCAAATGCTGCTGGCGTCCGCCCCGCTGGGAATGATCGTGATCGCGCGGGTGTTCGCGCACTGGGTAGTCTCGGGCCTCCCGCTCGTCGTCCTGGCACCAGTGCTGGCGCTCCAGTTTGATCTGAATCAATCGCTGCTGGGCGTGCTTGCACTATCGTTGCTTCTCGGGACGCCGGCGCTCTCCCTGGTCGGCGCGATCGGCGCGGCGCTGACGCTGGGGCTGCGCGGCGGCGGCGTGCTGCTTGCACTGCTGGTGCTGCCGCTCTACGTGCCGGTGCTGATCCTCGGGACGGGCGCGCTCGACGCCGCTGCCGCCGGGCAAGGCGCCCAGGCTCACTGCCTGCTGCTCGCCGCGCTGCTGGTGCTGGCGGGCGCGTTCGCGCCGTGGGCGATATCAGCGGCACTGCGCATCTCGGCAGAGTGAACTGCCTCAACAGGCTGAATCAAACAGCAGATGCACGCCGAATGAAGACAGTGGCAGCAAAGCAGGCTTTTTCAGACTATTTGCGTTAATCTGTGTTCATCTGCGGTTCCTGTTTTCCTGGACGTTTTTGAGAAATACCTTGGTCATCCGGCTTAGGCGATAATACGGTTCTGACGATGCAAAGATTTCCGGAGCAATCACCGTGAGCCAGCCGACCCTGGTGCCGTTCCAACTATTCCGGGCTATCTGGCTGCGTAGCTCCAGGACGTGACATGATCCGGAAGACTTCTAGCGATCATGATGATCACCCAGTTGGAACGGCACTGGTCATCGGGAACGTCAACTGGTTCAAGTACGCATCCCCGCAGGCCTTCTTCCCCCTCGCCGGAGCCCTGATCCCGTGGTTCGCGTGGGCGGCAGCCGCATTGTGCGCGGCGGGCCTGTACACGGGCTTCTTCGTCGCGCCCACCGACCACCAGCAGGGCGAGTCCTACCGCATCATCTTCATCCACGTGCCGGCCGCGTGGATGTCCATGCTCATCTACCTGGTGATGGCGTTCTGGGCCGGCGTCGGGCTGGTGTTCAACACGCGGTTGTCGCACATGATGGCCTCCGCGCTCGCACCGACCGGCGCGCTGTTCACTTTCGTCGCGCTGTGGACCGGATCGCTATGGGGCAAGCCTACCTGGGGCACGTGGTGGGTGTGGGACGCTCGCCTCACCTCGGAATTGATCCTGCTGTTTCTCTACTTCGGCTTCATGGCGCTCGCCGCCGCCATCGACGAGCCGCGCCGCGCCGACCGGGCGGGCGCGGTGCTGGCGCTGGTCGGAGCGGTCAACATTCCGATCATCTACTTCTCGGTCCAATGGTGGAACACGCTGCACCAGGGCGCCTCCGTCAGCCTCACCAGCGCGCCGACGATGGCGGCCACGATGTTCACCGGCATGATCCTGATGGCGCTCGCGGCGTGGTGCTACAGCATCGCTGTGGCGTTCGCCCGGGTGCGCTCGATCATATTGGAGCGCGAGCGCAACGCCGACTGGGTGGCCCAGTACGCGGGGGCGGGCAAGCCATGAACTGGGCGAGCGGGTCCGATTTCTTCGCCATGGGCGGCTACGCGCTCTACGTCTGGGGATCGTACGCGGTCACGGCCGGTCTTATCGTCGTGGAAATCATCCTGCTACGAAACCGGCAGCGCGCCGCGCTCGAGCAGCTCGGCCGCAGCAATACGGGAGACCGGCCGTGAAACCGCGGCACAAGCGCATCGCGATGGTGGCCGGGGGGCTCGCCGCGCTGGCAGTGGCGGCGAGCCTGATCCTTGCCGCCTTTCAGCAGAACCTGGTGTTCTTCTTCACGCCCTCCCAGGTTGCGGCAAACGAAGCGCCGCAGGGGAAGACTTTCCGCATCGGCGGCATGGTCGAGAACGGCAGCGTCAAGCGCCAACCCGACGGGGTGACAGTGCACTTCATCGTGACCGACACCGCGAAGAGCGTCCCGGTGACGTACCGCGGCGCACTGCCCGACCTGTTCCGCGAAGGCAAGGGCGTCGTCGCGCAGGGCCGCGTCGGCGCCGACGGCGTGTTCCAGGCAGCCGAAGTGCTCGCCAAGCACGATGAGAACTACATGCCGCCCGAGGCCGCGGAGGCGGTGAAGCGCGCGCAGGAGACCAACCGCAAGGCCGCGCAGACCGTGGTCGGCGGCGGAGGACTGCGATGATCCCCGAGCTGGGACAGTTCGCGCTGGTGCTCGCGTTGTGCCTCGCGCTGGTGCAGAGCACGCTGCCGATCGCGGGCGCTGCGCTGGGCAACGCGACCTGGATGAGCGTGGCGCGTCCCGCCGCCCAGGGCCAGTTCGTGTTCGTCGCGATCGCCTTCGGCTGCCTCGCCTGGTCGTTCGCGAACAACGACTTCTCAGTCCTTAACGTCGCCACCAACTCCAATTCCCACCTGCCGCTCCATTACCGTATCGCCGCGACCTGGGGCTCCCACGAGGGCTCGCTGCTGCTGTGGGTGCTGGTGCTGACGATATGGACGGTGGCGGTGACGGTGTTCAGCCGCCACCTGCCCGGGGAAGTGTTGGCGCGGGTGCTCGGCGTGATGGGCCTGGTGAGCGTCGGCTTCCTCGCGTTCCTGCTGTTCACTTCCAACCCGTTCGACCGCCTGCTGCCGGCCGCGCCGGACGGCCGCGACCTCAACCCGCTGCTGCAGGACCCGGGCATGGTGTTTCACCCGCCCCTGCTTTACATGGGCTACGTCGGGTTCTCGGTGGCGTTCTCATTCGCCATCGCCGCCCTGCTCGCGGGCCGGCTGGACGCGACCTGGGCACGCTGGTCGCGCCCCTGGACCACGGTGGCGTGGGTGTTTCTCACGTTCGGCATCGCGCTGGGCAGCTTCTGGGCCTACTACGAGCTCGGCTGGGGCGGCTGGTGGTTCTGGGACCCGGTGGAAAATGCTTCCTTCATGCCGTGGCTGGTCGGCACCGCGCTGATCCATTCGCTCGCGGTGACCGAGAAGCGCGGCGGCTTCAAGGCCTGGACCGTGCTGCTCGCGATCCTCGCTTTCGCGCTGTCGCTGCTCGGCACCTTCCTCGTGCGCTCCGGCGTGCTCACCTCGGTGCACGCGTTCGCGACCGACCCCCGGCGCGGCGTCTTCATCCTCGCGTTCCTCGCCATCGTGGTCGGCGGCGCGCTTGCACTGTTCGCCTGGCGCGCGCAGCGCGTCGGCATCGGCGGCCGCTTCGAGCTGGTGTCGCGCGAATCGCTGCTGCTCACCAACAACGTGCTGCTCCTCGCCGCTGCCGGCTCGGTGATGCTGGGCACGCTTTACCCGCTGGCGCTGGACGCGCTGGAGCTCGGCAAGCTCTCGGTGGGGCCGCCCTATTTCGAGACCGTGTTCCTGCCGCTGATGGCGCCGGCGCTGTTCCTGATGGGCGTGGGCCCGATCGCGCGCTGGAAGAAAGCGGAACTGCCGGAGCTCGCGGCCCGGCTGCGCTGGGCGCTCGCCGTCAGCGTCGTGGCCGCGCTGGTGGTGCCGTTCGCCATGGGGCGCTTCAGCGCGCTGACCGGGTTCGGGATCTGGCTCGCGGCATGGATCATCGCGTCCGCCGCCACCAGCCTGGTTGACCGCGTGAAGCATGCGGGCGGTGGCACGGGCATCGTCAACCGCCTGCGCGGCACGCCGCGCTCCTATTACGGCATGCTACTCGCTCACGTCGGTGTCGCGGTGTTCGTGATCGGCGTGACCCTGGTGAAGGGCTACGAGGCCGAGAAGGACGTGCGCATGGCGCCGGGGGACACCGTGGAACTCGCCGGCTATGCGTTCCGTTTCGGGGGCGTCAACGAAGTGAAGGGCCCGAATTACATCGCGGCGCGGGCGACCCTCTTCGTCACGAGAAATGGTCATGCGGTCACGACGCTGCATCCCGAGCGGCGCATCTACCGGGTGCAGGAGTCGGCGATGACCGAGGCTGCGATCGACTACGGCGCGTTCCGTCACCTCTACGTCGCTCTCTCCGAGCCGGTCGGCCCGGACGCCTGGATCGTGCGCGTGCATTACAAGCCGTTCGTCGCCTGGATCTGGATCGGCTGCGTGCTGATGGCGCTCGGCGGGCTGCTGGCCGTGACCGACCGGCGCTACCGCGTCGGCGCGCGCGCGCCGCGGCCG
>CAYYZZ010000052.1:0-13181 GCA_964476235.1 uncultured Streptomycetaceae bacterium
CGAGAACCTGCTGATGCTGCTCTACGTGCAGTGGTGCCGCGCCGGCACCGCGCGCACCGAGGAGCGCTCGAAGCACGACGAGCCGGCCCAGGTGTGCTTCGGGCTGACGGCCGCGCATCTGCACGTGGGCGGCGGCCACAGCTTCCGTCAGCCGGGCGAGTTCACCTCGCGCGAGAAGCAGGACCTGGACACCTACGGATACATCACCCGGACCGAGCACGAAGTCGGCGCAAGCAACGACGTGCTCGAGCAATGGCAGATTCTCAACCAGAGCGCCTCCGGCTTCATGTGCATACTGCGCGAGCCGGAAGGCAAGGGGCGGGTCAGCCACAACCAGCTGCTCGCGGTGCGTCGCACGGACGGCCACCATTTCCATCTTGGCATGGTGCAGTGGCTGAGGATGGAGGAGAACAGCGAACTTTATTGTGGCGTGCGCCTGTTCCCTGGAACACCGCAGGCGATCTCGGTGCGTCCGTCCAACTTCACGCCCGCCAGCAGCGGCCGCTACGAGCGCGCGCTGCTGCTCCCGGAAGTGCCTGCGCCCGCCACGCCCGCAACCCTGATCCTGCCCGCCGGCTGGTTTCAGAGCGGCCGCTTCGTGGAGGTGTTTTCCGACCGCAAGCAGGTCGCGAAACTGTTGAACCTCCTGGAGAAGGGCAGCGACTTCGACCGCGGAACCATCGTGGTTGTCTGACGACCACGATGGTTTAAGGAATTTGTCGAGACAAGGTCCGACAAATTCCTAAGCGCTGCGCGCCATCGGCTCGCGCTCGGCCGGCGCAAGCAGCCGCTCGGCCGGGAACACCACGCTGAAGGTGCTGCCATGTCCCGGCTCGCTCACGATCTCGAGCCGCGCCTGATGCCGGTTCAAAACGTGCTTGACGATGGCGAGCCCAAGCCCGGTGCCGCCGGTCTCGCGCGAGCGGCTGCGGTCCACGCGGTAGAAGCGTTCGGTCAGCCGCGGCAGGTGCTGGGAGTCGATGCCGATGCCGGTATCGCGCACGCTGAATACCGCCTCGGGCCCGCGCCGCCGCCAGGCGATCGTCACCTCGCCGCTCTCCGGGGTATAGCGCACCGCGTTGCTCACCAGGTTGCTCAAAGCGCTCCTCAGCTCTTCTTCGCTCGCCGTGAGCCAGTCCTCGCCCGCCAGGTCGAGCAAGATCCGGTGCCGGCCAGCCGAGAGCGCAACCGCATCGTGGTAGAGAGCGCGTGCCAGGTCCGGAAGGTTCACGGGCTCCTCGCGCGGCGGGTTGTGCGAGCTCTCCAGCCTGGAGAGCGTGAGCAGGTCCTCCACCAGCCGCCGCATCCGATGCGCCTGGTCCATCATCAGCGGCAGCGAACGCCGCAGCAGTTCTCCATCGGCGGCCTTCAGGTCCATGATGGTTTCGAGAAAGCCGTTCAACACGGTGAGCGGGGTGCGCAGCTCATGCGAGACGTTGGCGATGAAATCGCGCCGCATCGTCTCCACGCGCTCGAGGTTGGTGACGTCGCGGCTGATCACCAGCTTCTGCCTGTCGCCGTACGGCACCAGTTGCACCGACAGGATGAAATCCGGCCCGCGTGATTGCCGGAGCACCAGGGGCTCGCTGTAATTCTGCGCCTGCAGGTACTCGACGAACTGCGGCTGGCGCACGAGAAAGGTGATGCTTTGTCCCGTGTCGCGCCGGTGGTCGAGCCCGAAATGGCTCTCGGCCATCGGGTTGCACCACTCGATGCGGTCCTGCGCATCCAGGATCACCATGCCGTCCGGCATCGCGGCCCCGGCCCGCCGGAAATCCTCGAGTGTGGCGGTGAGTTGCGACTCGCTCTGGCGCTGGCGGCGCAGCATGCGATAGAGATCGGCGAAGACCCGGTCCCATACCCCCCAGCCCTGCGGCACCTGCTCGGGCGCCGGATTCCGCAGCCAGCGCCGCAGCAATGCAATTTGGCGGTAATGCGCGATGACGATGGCGAGCAGGCCCGCCGCAAATACCGCCACCGCGGCGGTCGCCCCGGCAATCGGCCATGCCACGAGACCGGCGATTGCCAGCGCAAGCAGGATGAGGAGAAATCTTCCCCAGAGACTCAAGGGTGGCTCCCCAGTTGGGAGAACGCTATTATCGCATGCGCCCGCGCGCGGCCGCGGGCAGCGCTCATGCGGTCGCGGAAAAGCGGTAGCCGGCGCTACGCACGGTCTGGATCAGGCGGTCGTGACTGCTGGGCTCGAGCGCCTTGCGCAGCCGGCGGATGTGCACATCCACCGTGCGCTCCTCGATAAACACGTGGTCGCCCCACACCTGATCGAGCAGCTGCGTGCGCGAGTAGACGCGCTCGGCGTGCGTCATCAGGAAATGCAGCAGGCGGAACTCGGTGGGACCCAGCGCAAGCGACGCGCCCTTGCCGGTCACGCGATGGCTTACCGGGTCGAGCATCAGACCCGAGATCTCCACCGCGTCGTCGGTCGCCTGCGGTGCGCGCCGTCGCAGCACCGCCTTGACGCGCGCGTTCAACTCCCGCGGTGAAAACGGCTTGGTCAGATAATCGTCGGCGCCGGTCTCCAGTCCCTGCAGCTTGTCCCGCTCGTCGGCGCGAGCGGTCAGCAGGATGAGCGGCACCCCTTGCGTGCGCTTGTCGGCGCGGAGCTTGCGCGCGAACTCGATGCCGCTCATGCCCGGCAGCATCCAGTCGAGCACCACCAGGTCGGGCAGCGCGGTGCGCACCATCTCCAGCGCCTGCTCGGCGTTTTGCGCCTTGAGCGCGCTATGCCCGGCGAGCTCGAGGTTGTAGGAAATAAGCTCCTGGATCGCCGGCTCGTCCTCGACCACCAGTATGGTTGCCGCCATTGAATGTCCCTGAATGTCCCTATTGGATTCGGACCGTGGCGATATTATGAAATAGATGTTACAGCCATGTGACAGCGCGCGCGGCAACGGGAAAACCCCTTTTATATCAGAGTTTTCGTTTGATGGGCGCTCGGTTATGATGAGCGCCTCCGGAGACCATCATGGCAGGACTCAACAAGGGCGTGCAGATCATGCGCACCGAGCCGGTCGGCAGTTACGCGGTGCAGTTCTCGTTCTCCGACGGCCACGATACCGGCATCTACTCGTGGGACCTGCTCTACGACTACGGCAAGCGCCAGGAGGAAATGTGGCGAAACTACCTCAAGCGCATGGAAGAAGCGGGCGCCAGCCGCGAACTCCCGGGAAAAGCGTGATTCGTGATTGGTGATTCGTGAATCGTTGCAGCGACCAGCCAGCACGAATCGGGCCTCGTCGAATCACGACTCACGAATCACGATTCACGCCTCTTCAATGACAAAGAGCGCCGATTTCGGCTACCAGAAAATCCCCGAGGACGAGAAGTCGCGGCAGGTCGCCGGCGTCTTCGATTCCGTCGCGGCGCGCTACGACCTCATGAACGACCTCATGTCGGGCGGTCTTCACCGGTTGTGGAAACGATTTGCCGTCGAGGCGAGCGGCGTGCGCCCGGGCGAGCGCGTGCTCGACATCGCCGGCGGAACCGGCGATCTCGCGCGGCTGTTCGCAGAGCGTGTCGGCGCGCTGGGCGAGGTAGTCCTCACGGACATCAACCCCGCGATGCTCAGGCTCGGCCGTGACCGCCTGCTCGACGGGGGCGTGGTGGCGCCGGTCGCGCAATGCAACGCGGAAGCGCTCCCGTTCGCCCGGGACCACTTCGATTGCGTCAGCGTCGCCTTCGGGCTGCGCAACATGACGCGCAAGGACACGGCGCTCGCGGAGATGCGGCGCGTGTTGAAGCCCGGGGGCAGGCTGCTGGTGCTCGAGTTTTCCCACGTGTGGGGTCCACTCAAGCCCCTCTACGATGCTTACTCGTTTGGGGTGCTGCCCCGGCTCGGCAAGTTCATCGCAAACGATGCTGATGCCTACCGCTATCTCGCCGAATCTATCCGCGTGCACCCCGACCAGGAAAGCCTCAAGCGGATGATGGAACGCGCCGGGCTCGAGCGGGTCGAATACTTCAATCTCGCCGGCGGCGTAGTCGCCCTGCACCGGGGATACCGGTTCTGACCCGCGGCCGTCCGGCTGGAATACGGCCATTGCGGCCGTTGTTTGCGGAGTTGTAACGGGATTGCCATCATCATTACGGGATTACGGAGGAGTGGCCATGAAACGATCCCTGCTTCTTGCCGCGTTGCTGCTCGCCGCCGGCTGCGCAACCTCCTTGCCTCAGACCCCGCCCGCCGGAGTGCCGGCACAGGTTACGGCTCCCGGCATCCGGGCCGGCGATGACTGGAAGTACTCGCTGCACGATGGCTACACCAAGCTGCCGAGGGGCACGCTCGATTACCGCGTGAACTCGGTGCAGGGCGACACCGTCACGGTCCAGTTGCTGCACGAGGGGCGCGAGTCGACCCAACTCTACACCCGCGACTGGAACTGGCGCGAGCGGCCCATGACCAATCTGCAGAACTTCCGCTACGACCCGCCCTACCCGGCGCTGCCGTTCCCGCTGGAAGCGGGCAAGACCTGGCGGGCTTACGTCAAGGCCATCGATCCCGCGTCGGGCCGGGCGAACCGCGTGCGCATCGACGGGAAGGTGCTGGGCTGGGAGCGGGTCAAGGTTCCGGCCGGCGAATTCGACGCGATCGTGGTGCGCCGCACGGTCTATGCCGGCAATGCCGATTACTCCAGGGGCGAGGAAACCATCTCCGAGTTTGACTGGTACTCGCCCAGGCTCGGCGGGATCGTCAAGCACGCCAGCGCCTCGGCTTACTTCGACAAGATGCGCGGCTGCGACGAGCGGTTCTGCAGCGCCTGGGTCAAGAACGACTGGAACGTCGTCGAATTGCTGAGCCACCCGGCGCGCTGACCGGGCGTTGATATCTGGGATAGAATGCCGCTTCACACGCTTCGACGAGGCGTGCCACAGGAGGATGGAACCATGAATCAATTTCTATCCGTCGTGATTGCCCTCTTTTCGCTGTCGCTGATGATCGAAGACGCCGACGCGCGTCGTCTCAGCGGAGGCAGAAACCTCGGCATGCAGCGCAGCGCCCCCGCCCAGCAAAAGGCCGCGCCCGCGCAACAGCCGCAGCAAGCCGCGCCTGCGACACCCGCGCAACAGCCGCAGCCGGCCGGCGCGTCGAAGTGGCTGGGCCCGCTGGCCGGGCTCGCTCTTGGCGCAGGGCTTGCCGCCCTGTTCCTGAACAACGGTTTCGCCGGACTTCTCTCGGGGCTGCTGCTGATTGGCTTGGTCGTCGCCGCTCTGGTGTTCCTCACGCGGGCGCTGCGCGGCAGAGTCGCTGCGCAACCGCTGCAGTACGCCGGAGCGGGCGCATCGGAGCCTGCGCTCACCACGCTCCCCGGCGGTGCCGGCGCGCATTCGATAGCGGCCACTACCGGCCGCTGGCCCGCAGGTTTTGACGCGGCCGGGTTCGTGCGCCACGCCAGGCTCAACTTCGTGCGCCTGCAGGACGCTTACGACAAGAACGACCTCACGATGATGCGCGACTTCCTCACGCCGGAGGTCTATCGCGAGATCGAAGCCGACATCAGCGCCGAAAACGATGCACCGAAGAAGACCGAGGTGCTGACGCTCGAAGCCGAGGTGCTCGACGTTGCCGAGGAAGCGGGGTCCCATATCGTTAGCGTGCGCTTCTCCGGACTGACACGGGAAGCGGACGGCCAGCCCGAGCCGTTCAGCGAAACCTGGCACCTCGAGAAGCCGATGAAGGGCAACGCCGGCTGGCTCGTCGCAGGCATACAGCAGGCCTAGCCGCCCCACTCTTCCAGCGAACTCCCGGGCCTGTGTCCGGGAGTTTTCTTTTCTGCACCCATGTTCGATCCGGCAGCCACCGCATTCATCAATCACCTGCTGCGCGGCGCCAGCTGGGCACGAGAGGATCTCCGGCGATTCGCGGGCAGGACTGCGCGCTTCGAGGTCGTCCCGTTCGCTATCTCTCTCACCGTGCTGGATAGCGGCGAGGTCGCGATGGCCGCAGCCGACGCCGCGCCCGCCGTCACGATCAAGCTCACGCCAGGGCTCATGCTGCGTCTCGCCGCTCGCGAGGAAACGGCGTGGCGGGAAATCGAGGTCAGCGGCGACACGGATTTCGCGGCCGTCATCAACCATCTCGCGCGTAACCTGCGCTGGGACGTCGAGGAGGACCTCTCGCGCGTCTTCGGCGATATCGCCGCTCACCGGATGGCGGAAACCGGGCGGACCTTCCAGCGCTGGGGGGAACAGGCTCTAGAGAACACCGGCCGTTCATTCACCGAGTACTGGACCGAGGAGCAGCCGCTGATCGCGGGCGCGCGCGACCTCGAGGCATACAACCGCGCGGTGGATCAACTCCGCGACGACGTCGCGCGCCTCGAAAAGCGGGTTGAGCAACTACTGAACCGCCAAGACGCCAAGGCCGCCAAGTAAATCCGTTTTCGGTATCGCTGCGACGCATAACGCAGACTTCTCCAGACTCAATGCTGTTGCCCAGCAGTCTCTATTGCATCAAATAATCTTTTCTTGGCGTGCTTGGCGTCTTGGCGGTTAGAATCGTTGCATGCATCTGTTTCGATTGCTGAAAATCCTCTCCGTCAGCGTCCGCTACGGGCTCGATGAATTCCTGCTCGGCCACGAGCGGGCGGGCAGCTTGCGCGCGCTGATCAACGCGGCCTTCTTCTGGCGGACGTTCGCGGCGCCGCGCGCGGTGCGGCTGCGCCAGGCACTGGAGGCGCTGGGGCCGATCTTCGTCAAGTTCGGCCAGGTGCTGTCCACGCGCCGCGACCTGCTGCCGCCCGACATCGCGGACGAGCTGGCGAGGCTCCAGGACCGCGTGCCACCCTTCCCGGCCGGGGAAGTCATGGCGATACTCCACCGCGTCTACGGCAAGCCCGCCGGACAGGTGTTCAGTGATTTCAGCGCCGAACCGGTGGCGAGCGCATCCGTCGCCCAGGTGCACCTCGCGCGCCTGCCTGACGGCACCGAAGTCGCCATCAAGGTGCTGCGGCCGGGCATCGCGGCGGTGATTGCCAAGGACCTGGCGCTGCTCCACACGGGCGCCACGCTGATGGAGTGGCTGTGGGCCGACGGCAAGCGGCTGCGCCCGCATGAGGTGGTGGACGAGTTTGCCAAGCACCTCGAGGTGGAGCTCGACCTCCTGCGCGAAGCCTCCAACGCGAGCCAGCTGCGGCGCAACTTCAAGGGCTCGCCCCTGCTCCTCGTCCCGGAGGTCCACTGGGACTATTGTTCGAGCGAGGTGATGGTGATGCAGCGCATGCACGGCACGCCGGTCTCGCAGGTGGCCGCGCTGCGGACGCAGGGCGTGGACATCCCGAAGCTCGCGCGGGCCGGGGTGGAGATATTCTTCACTCAGGTGTTCCGCGACGGCTTCTTCCACGCCGACATGCACCCCGGCAACATCCTGGTGATGCCCGATGGCCGTTACGTCGCGCTCGACTTCGGCATCATGGGCACGTTGACCGACATCGACAAGAACTACCTCGCGCAGAACTTCCTCGCCTTTTTCCGGCGCGATTACCGGCGCGTGGCGGAGGTCCACATCGAGTCGGGCTGGGCGCCGAAGGACACGCGGGTGGACGATTTCGAGGCCGCGATCCGCGCCGTGTGCGAGCCGATCTTCGCGAAACCGCTCGGGGAAATCTCCTTCGGACGCGTGCTGCTGCGCCTGTTCCAGACCTCGCGCCGCTTCAACATCCAGGTCCAGCCGCAGCTCGTGCTGCTGCAGAAGACGCTGCTCAACATCGAGGGCCTGGGACGCGATCTCGATCCCGACCTCGACTTGTGGGAAACCGCCAAGCCTTTTCTCGAGCGCTGGATGACCGAGCAGGTCGGCTGGCGCGGGCTGGTCGAGCGCGTCAGGCAGGAGGCGCCGTATTGGAGCACGGTGCTGCCGCAGCTCCCCAGGCTGGTGCACCAGGCGCTCACGCGCCTGGTGCAGGCCCGCACGGATGAGGATCTCGCCGGGTTGCTGCGGGTAGAGCGGCGGCGCAACCGCTGGCTTGCCGTGATTGCCGCACTGCTCGCGCTCGTCGCGCTAATCCTGCTCGTGCGCGGATGAGGCCGACGCTCATGCCGCGATTCCACGCCTTAGAGCCCCTAACATAATGAAACACACACTGCGCTGTCACGATTTTGGCTGGGATATGCGGCGAATAACCAGCAGCCGAATTCAGGGTAAGTCGATGAGTGCGCAGTGGGCCAAAATCGCGCCAGCCCGCAAGAGGTTGCGGCCAGAATCGCCGCTCGCTTTGTCGCTCGGCTTGCCAATATGGCGAATATAGGCTGCACCTCGCTTCGCGCTATCGACGATTCTGGCTCGCACCGCACGCGCATTTCATTATGTTAGGGGCTCTTATAATCCGGCTGTTGCGTTCCTGGCGCGCGCCATAACAGGGTGCTGTTTTCATGCTGCTGACTTTCGTCATCGCCTACCTTGTTGTCTCGATCGCCATCGGGCTCGTCGCCGCGCTGAAAGTGCACAGCGCGAAGGATTACATCACCGCGGGGCGCACCCTGCCGATCTGGGTCGTCTTCGCCACGGTGTTCGCCACGTGGTTCGGCGCGGAAACCGTGCTCGGCATCTCGGCCACGTTCCTGCGCGAGGGCATGAGCGGCCTCGTATCCGACCCGTTCGGCGCTTCGCTCTGCCTCATCCTGGTCGGGCTGTTCTTCGCGCGGCCGCTCTACCGCATGAACCTGCTCACCATCGGCGACTATTACCGCAACCGCTACAACCGCCCGGTGGAAGTCGTGACCAGCATTTGCATCGCTCTCTCCTATCTGGGCTGGGTATCGGCCCAGGTAACGGCGCTCGGTCTGGTGTTCAACGTGATCTCGCAGGGCGAGATCACGCATACCGCCGGCATGATCATCGGTGCCGCCGTGGTGCTCGTCTATACCCTGTTCGGCGGCATGTGGTCCGTCGCGTTCACCACCTTCATCCAGATGATCATCATCGTGCTGGGCCTGTTCTACATCGCCTGGCTGGTCAGCGGAATGGCGGGCGGCTTCTCGACCGTGGTTACCCACGCCGCCGCGGCGGGGAAATTCGAATTCCTTCCCAGGCTGGAGCTGCGCGACGTCATCGCATTCATTGCGGCCTGGGTGACGCTGGGACTGGGCTCGATTCCGCAGCAGGACGTTTTTCAGCGGGTGAACGCCTCCCGGGACGAGAACACGGCGGCATGGGGCTCGATACTGGGCGGCAGCGCCTATTTCCTGTTCGCCTTCGTGCCGCTGTTTCTCGCTTATTCCGCGACCCTGATCGATCCCAAAATGGTCTCGGGCCTGATCGGCGGCGATTCCCAGTTGATCCTGCCCACGCTCATCCTGAACCACCTGCCGCTGCACGCGCAGATCATCTTCTTCGGCGCCCTGCTCTCGGTCATCATGAGCACGGCGAGCGGAACGCTGCTCGCGCCCTCGGTGACGATTTCGGAAAACGTGCTGCGCGGCCTGTTCAAGGAAATGCCCGACAGGCGTTTCCTGTGGATGACGCGAGCTGTGATGGTGTGCTTCACCCTGCTCGTGACCGGCTATGCCGTGTACACCGACGCCACCATCCACAAGATGGTCGAGAACGCCTACAAGATCACGCTCTCCGCCGCGTTCACGCCGCTCGTGTTCGGCCTCTACTGGCGGCGGGCCACCACTCAGGGCGCCGCGGCTGCGATCGTTGCGGGCCTCGGCACGTGGATTAGCCTGGAATTCGCGGCGCCGGATGCCCTGTTTCCACCGCAGTTCGCCGCCCTGCTCGCCAGCATCGCCGGCATGCTGATCGGATCGCTCGCTCCGCAACGCTACGGCGTTACGCCGCGGACAGCAGGCTCTGAAGCATGATGGACATGGTATGGGTCTCGCTGGCGGTGACGGCGGGCGTCATCGCCCTGGCCGGGGTGCCGCTGCGTTGCTGGCAGTTCTACACCGGGCGGTTCCGCTCGGAGATCCCGCGGCACATCATTGCGCGGGCGACCTTCAGCCTGTTCGCCGTGCTGTTCCTGGTGCCGAATGCGGCTGCGTGGATCTACGCATTGCTCGTCTTGTACTGGGACTTCAGCTGCACCGGCGCCTGCGATCAGGCCGGCGTGGCGAGCGCCATCGCGGTCGGCCTGCTGGGCTGCGCCTACATCCTGCTCGAGGGTTTCCTGCTCACGGCGCGGCGCCGCTTGAAACCCGTGACCGGTGACCATTGACCAGCGACCCGGTCCCGAAGTTGGCAGTTGGCAGCCGTCAGTTGGCAGTGACTGCAAACTGCCTACTGCACACTGCAAACTTGGGTTATCGACTCACGATTCACGCTGCTCAGCCGTCAGCCGGGAAATGCCTTGTTGAACTCCGCGACGAAGCGCGAGTAATCCGCTTCCGGTAGCTGGTTGATCCCCGCCGCCGCCTGCCTGCCACCGCCGGTCTCGAACTTGAGGCACAACGCGTCCGCGCCGCGCGGGTTCTCGACCGGCGCGCGCACGCTCACCGTGTAGCCGCCGCGCCCGGCCACCAGCAGCGCGTGAGCGCGCTTCGGATGCCGGCGCGCGAGCTGGTTGGCGAAGAAACCGTGGATGCGCCGGCTCCAGGTTGCGTCCGGCAGCACGTAGAGCGCGGTCCCGCTGCTCGTCGCCTGAGGGGCAAGCGCCGCGGCGCGCTCGGTATCGTCGGCGAGCGCGTCTCTCAGCACCTCGTACACCGGCTCGCCGCTGATGAAGTCGCGCGGGTCGCTGTAATGGCTCACTGTCTCGAACAGGTCCGCGGGAGGGTAGTGCAAATCTTCGATCGTCTCTCCGTAGGCGTTGTAGTTGATGAATTCACCGAGCTCGCGCAGGCGCTCGAGTTCCGCGTCGTGGAGATCGAGCCCTGCCGCCGCGCGCCGCGCCGGGCCGGGGAGGTTGTCGCCGAAGGCCGCCACTACCGCCCACAAGCGCTGGCGGCCGTCGAGATAGCGGTCCACGATAAGGCTGGTGCAGGTGTCCGGTGCGGTGTCGATGAACGCCTTCAGGTTGGCGTGCCGCGGCAGCTCGCCCGTAGCGTGGTGATCGAAGTAGCTCACCCGCGCGCCCGCTTCTAGCAGCCGCTTCAGGCCGCCCGCGTTGGCCTTGAGGGAGATGTCGAGCACGGTGAGTTCGTCGCCCGCGGCTGCGGTGACCCGGTCGAGCAGGCGCACGTCGCGTTTGACGCCGGTCACCAGTATGCTCGAGCGCGGCTCCTCCAGCCTCAGCTGGTGCAGCGCGCAGATGCCGTCGGCGTCGCCGTTGAAGATGTCATAGAATTGCATCAGATATCCGTCCGGGCCCCGATTTTCCTGCGCGAACTCGAGAACGGCGCCCGCGCGCGGACGCGCCTCAACCCGCATTATAGAGTGCCGATGAGCCACGCTTTACGACACGACGGACCGCCCGAAACGAACGGCGGGGCGTTCTCGCCGCACAGCGTGCGGCTGGCGTGGATACTCGCCGCGGCTTACCTGCTCGTCATCGTGTATGCCAGCCTGCAACCGTTCCAGGGCTGGCGCACGCCGCCGGAAGAGATCCTGCGCTTTCTCTCCGCAACGTGGCCGCGCTTCATCACGCTGCAGGATGTGATGGTCAACGTCGCCGCCTACGTGCCGCTCGGCCTGCTGCTCTCGATCGGCTGGGGCGCGCGCTACGGCCCGGCGCGCGGGGCGCTCGCCGCCGCGCTCGCCGCCGCCGCCCTGAGCCTGGCCATGGAAGCGGCGCAGATGTTCCTGCCCTCCCGCATCGCGTCCAACGTGGACCTGCTCGCCAACGGCCTGGGCGCATGGCTGGGCGCGATGGCGGCGCCGCTGTTCGCGCCCAGCCGGATTCTAGGCGGCAAGCTGCATGCTGCGCGCCACCAGCTCTTTCTCGATGGCATGACGGCCGACGTCGGGCTGGTGGTCGTCTTCCTGTGGCTCGTCACGCAATTCCACCCCACGGCGCAGCTCTTCGGCACCGGGAGCCTCCGCGCCATCATCGACCTGCCGGCATACTTCATCCATACGCCACGCCTCGCGTTCACCGGCGAGGCCGTGGTAGTGCTGTTCAACCTGCTGGGCGTGGGACTGATACTGTCCGCGCTCATGCGCGACGGCACGCGGCCCTTGCTCGTGGCCGGCGCAGTGACCGGCGCGGCGCTCGCTATCAAGATTTTCACCGCCGCCGTGCTGATCCACGCGCCTGCGCCGCTGGGCTGGCTCACGCCGGGCGTCTTTGTCGGGCTCGCTGCCGCCTGCGCACTGCTGTACGCGGCGGCGCGCCTGCCGCGGCCAGCGCAACTCGCCATCTCGGCGGCATGCATCGCGGTCGCGACGGCGGCAATCAACCTCGCCCCCGACAATCCCTACCAGAGCATCCCGCCGCGGCTGCTGGCCAGGGGGACGAGCCACTTTCTGAGCTTTTCCGGCATCGTGCGGGCGCTCTCCGAGTTGTGGCCGCTGCTCGCAACCGGCTTTGTGCTCTACGCGCTGTCCGCCCGTCAGCGGTGAGCGGCATCCTGCGCGCCGGCCGTGGGTCCGGCGTCGTATATAATTCCAACTGCGGCATCACGATAGTCTGTGCCATCACACCGAATTCGAACGGACGCCAACCGACGTTGGTGCCGTTCAATTCGAGCGAAGCCAGGATTAAGAATGAGCTACTACGAGCGTCACGTCTTTTTCTGCTGCAACCAGCGCCAGGAGGGCGAGCAATGCTGCAACAACGGCGGCTCGCAGAAGATGCGCGACTACGCCAAGGACCGCGTGAAGAGCCTCAAGCTCTCCGGGCCGGGCAAGGTCCGCATCAACCAGTCGGGCTGCCTCGACCGCTGCAAGGAAGGCCCGGTGATGGTGATCTATCCCGAGGCGGTCTGGTACACCTACGTCGACCAGCACGACATCGAGGAAATCATCAACGAGCATCTCGTCAACGGCCGCGTTGTCGAACGGCTTCGCATCTAGTTTCCCCGCTGCGAAGCCGTTAAACGGTGAATGACGATTCCCGATGGGTATTGCGTAACCACCTGAAACACAAGCGCGCCGTATTCCTCACGCCGCACCGGTCAGGTCCATCAGGGTCCGACTGTTAAGCGGTCGGATCGGCAAGCAACTCGCTATCTCCGAATTCGCGCACCTGCTTCCCACCCCATGTCTCAGATAGAGGTCCGACCGCTTCCAGCTGCCTCGCTCACGCGGGCGATGATCGAAGGACCGGCGGGGGAGATCGAGACCGACA
>CAYYZZ010000053.1:0-13066 GCA_964476235.1 uncultured Streptomycetaceae bacterium
TCCTGAGGGCGGGCGAGGAGCAGCGTGCCCGCCGGTCGGCATAGCCGATCGGGGATGAAGGATGAGGCCCGTTACAACCCTCTGATTGCAATCCGGTGGGGTTGCGTTACTCAGCCCGTTACAACCCTCTGATTGCAATCCGGTGGGGTCGCGTTACTCATCACGTCTCGGGAAGCAGGTTGTAACGGGCTGAGGGCGGAGGGAGTGAGCCGGGGTTTCCATCCCCGTTTCATGCGCTCAGTAGAGAAGCGCATCTCGAATCTCCCCTCTCCACTCGGGGCGGGGGGCGAGGCCGGGAACTCGTGGGCCATGGCCCGCGCCGGACGAGCGGCACCGGCGTGCAAGCCGGTGCGCGCCCTGCAAGGGAGGGGGCAACGTGCCTGCGCACGTTCGAGCCGGCAAACGCCCGACGCGATGCAGCGCGGCGGGATGAAGTGTTAAGTTAAAAGGCACAAGGATGAAAAACAACCGGGTTAGTCCACTCACCAATCACCACTCACGACTCACGCTGTTCGCGCTCGTGCTGCTCGCTGTGAGCGGCGCGAGCGCGGCACAAAGCTATCCCAATCGGCCGGTGCGGATCGTCGTGCCCCAGGCCGCCGGCGGCGGCGTGGACATCTGGGCGCGCAGCATCGCCCAGAAGCTCACCGAGACCTGGGGCCAGCAGATCGTCATCGATAACCGACCGGGAGCTAACGGCATCATCGGCATCGAGCAGGTCACCAAGGCCAAGCCCGACGGCTACACGATCGCGGCCGCATTCACCTCGGTGCTGACGATCAATCCCCACGTCTACAAGTCGCTGCCCTACGACACGTTCCGCGATCTCGCGCCGATCACGCAAACGGTCACCAACACCATCGTGCTGGTGGTCAACCCGTACCTGCCGGTACGCTCGGTGAAGCAGCTGGTGGCGCTGGGCAAATCGCGCCCGGGCGATCTCACCTACGGATCGTTCGGCATCGGCAACATGACCCACCTCGCGGGCGAGCTGCTGCGCCTCGAGGCCGGCATGAAGCCGGTGCACGTCCCGTACAAGGGCGAGACGCCGGCGGTCACCGACCTGATCGGCGGCCAGGTCGCCTATATTTTCGCGACCGCCCCCGGCGTGGCCGGCCACATCAAGAGCGGAAGGCTGCGGCTGCTCGCGACTTGCGGCGAGCAGCGCGCGACGGCGTACCCCGACACGCCCACCATGATCGAAGCCGGGTTTCCCAGGGTCGTCGTGACCGGATGGGGCGGGTTCCTCGCCCCGGCCGGCACCTCGCCGGAGATCATCCAGAAATTCCAGCGCGACACCGCGCTGCACCTGCAATCGCCGGATCTGCGCGACCGCCTGAGCGCCATCGGCTCCGAGCCCTCCGGCACCACGCCCGAGCAGTTCGCCGCCTTCTTGAAAAGCGAAACGGAGAAGTGGCAGCGCGTGGCCAAGGCGGCCGGCGTCTATCAGAGCCAGTAGGCGCGGCTAGTGCCGTTCCAACTATCTCTCGCTAAGTGCTGGGGTCATAGCGATGGTTGATCTACGGCCTGCAGAGTTCTTTGCCGATAGGCACAACAAGTTGGAACGGCACTAGAACCCGTATGGGGCAGCCGCGCCATCGCCGGCGAGGCCCTGCGCCGCACGCAGCAGGCAGATCTGGTTGGTCCCGTCCGAGTGCAGGAAGCTCGCGGCGTCGCGCAGGTACTTCTCCACCGGGTGGTCGTGCATGATCGCCGCGCCGCCCAGAATCTCGCAGGCGAGCTTGCAGACTTCGAACGCGGTCTCGGATGCATTGACCTTGGCGAGCAACCCCAGCGTGCGCGCCTCGGGCTGCTTGCGGTCGGCCAGCCAGGCGGCCTTCCAGACCTGCAGGCGCGCGGCGTCGAGCTTCATCGCCATCTGCGCAAGCATCATCGCCACCGCCTGCTGCTCCGCGATCCGCCTGCCGCCCTGAACGCGTTGCTTCGCCCAGGCGAGCGCGTACTCGTAGGCGGCGCGCCCGACGCCGATCACCGTCGCCGCGGCTTCCGCCTTGCTGCCCCACATGTATTCCGCGCGCAGGCGCGACATCAGTCCCTCCCCCACCAGCAGGTTCGCCGCCGGCACGCGGCAATTATCGAAGTGGAAGGTACCGTTGGTGGCCAGGCGCTGGCTGCTCTTCTCGTGGAAGAAGCCGGCGCGGAAGCCGGGCGTGCCGGAAGGCACGACGAACACGCTGCCGCCTTCGCGCAGCGATTTCGACGGATCGGTGCGGGCGACGACGAAGTAGAGTTTGGCCATGCAGCCGTTCGAGACGTAGCGCTTGGTCCCGTTGATCACGTACGAGTCACCGTCGCGCAGGGCGGTCGTGCGGAAGTCGATGTCCGGCGAGTCGTAATAGCCTTGGTGGTCGGAACCCGCGCCTTCCTCGGTGAAGCCGATGGCAAGCGTCGCTTCGGGGTCGGACACGAACGGGGGAATGAACCTCTTCTGCTGCTCCGGCGTCATCGCCTCGCCGAGGATATGAGCCATCTTCCAGCACTGGTCCATGATGACCGCGAAGCCAAGGTCGCCGGCGGCCAGCTCCTCGCCGACGACGCACATCGTGAGGATGTCGGTTCCCACCCCGCCATACGCCTTGGGCACGCCGAGCGTGCGCATCCCCAGCTCGTCCGCCTGCCGGATCCAGTCCCAAGGAATGCGCTCTTCGGCGGTCGGCAGCCGGTCGCGCCGCAGCACGTCCGGTTTGATGATCTTTTCCGCGAAATCGCGCGCGACCGTGCGCCAGCGCACCTGCTCGTCGTTAAGCGTGAAATCCATTTTCGCTCCCCTCATCCCTCCGCCTTCATCCCTCGATTCAAGCGGGCGGCGGCGCGGTCCTCTTCATCGACTCGCGCGTTTCCATCTTCCTGCACAGCCGCGCAAGGCCCGGGTATTTCTCCTGCGGAAAGAACTCCGGCCATCGCGCCATGATGAACCCGATATGGCACGCAAGGGCGATGTCGGCGAGCGTCATCGAGGCGCCCACGCACCACTCGCGGCCGCCGAGCATCTCCTCGAGCGCCGCGAAGCCGGAATCGATCTTGCCGCGCTGGCGCTCCAGGAACGCCTGGCTGCGCTTCTGCTCGTCGTGGAAGCGCGCCTCGTAGAAGCTCGCGACGGCCGGGTCCATGGCGCCGTCGGCGAGCGCCTCCCAGCGCCGAACGTCCAGGCGCAGGTCCGGTTCAGCCGGGATGAAGCGCGGGTCAGGGAACCGGCCGTCCACGTAGTCGGCGATCAGCGGCGAGTTCACCAGCACGCGCCCGTCGGCCAGCCGCAGCGCGGGCACCTTGCCGATCGGGTTGGTCTTCTTGAGGTCGTTGGGCGCCCACAGGTCCACCATCTCGACCTCGTGCGGGGCGTTCTTCTCGAGCAGCAGGACGCGGATCTTGCGGGCGAACGGGCTGCCGGAGGATGCGTAGAGCTTCATTATTATCCTGAAGGCGTGAGTAGTGAGTGGTGAGTAGACTACTTCATCCTAACCCGCTTCCCAGGCGCGGGAAAGACAGAATATAGTTTAGAATTCGCTTCATGACCCGCTCATCGCGTTCCGCGCCTTCGGCCAGGTCCACTCTCGACTCACGCTTTGTACAATGATCCTATGAGCGTCAACTCTTCCGACACGTTAGTTGAAATCCAGGATCTGAAATTCGCCTACGGGGCGAACCAGGTCTTGAAGGGGCTCGACCTGAAGGTGCCGCGCGGGAGCGTGGTCGCCATCCTGGGCACCAGCGGCAGCGGCAAGAGCACGCTGCTGCGGCTGATCGGCGGCCAGCTGAAGCCCGCCGGCGGCGGCGTCAAGGTCGAAGGCCGGGTCGTGCACGAGATGGACGACGACGCCCTCTACGCGACGCGCAGCAAGATGGGCATGATGTTCCAGAAGAGCGGGCTCTTCACCGACCTCTCGACCTTCGAGAATATCGCCTTCCCCATGCGCGAGCGGACCCAGTTGCCGGAGCCGGTGATCCGCGACCTGGTGATGATGAAGCTGAACGCCGTGGGCCTGCGCGGCGCCCATCGCCTGATGCCCAACGAACTCTCGGGCGGGATGCAGCGGCGGGTCGCGCTCGCGCGCGCGATCGCGCTCGATCCCATGCTCGTCATGTACGACGAGCCGTTCGCCGGGCTCGACCCCATCTCGCTCAACCAGGTCGCGAACCTGATCCGCAGCCTCAACGACGCCTTAGGCGTGACCTCCATCATTGTCACCTACAATGTCGGCGAGTCGCTGAAGGTCGCGGACTACGTCTTTTTTCTCTCCGACGGCGTCGTCGCCGCGCACGGGACCATCGAGGAGGTGAAAACCTCGAAGGACCCGTTCGTGCGCCAGTTCGTGGACTGCCTGCCCGACGGGCCGGTGGCCTTCCACTATCCGAGCAAGCCGTACGACGTCGACCTGCGCATAGGCGGCACCAGGAGTTTGTCGGACGTTGACCGACAAACTCCTTAGCAGCATGGCGGAACGAAGTAATGCAGGCGATGTGCACAAGTCTCCGTGACGAATGCACGAAGGGCGCCACCTGTTATGAGCGCACATCCTGTACAGCCTCGTCGGTCTGAGGCAGAGCCTCGTTAGGAGTTTGTTGGCCAAAGTCCGACAAACTCCTCAGGGATGACGAAACGCAAGAAGCGGCGGGAACGCGAGTCAGCGCCGCCACCCCAGTCGCGCTCCCATCCCCGGCTCGTGCTGGCCGTCTGCGCATGTTTTGCATTGGCGCTGGCTCTGTATTGGGTTTCGCTGCGCCACCCGCTGGTGTTCGACGACCGGCTGCTGCGCGACGATTTCCTCAGGCTCTACGGCGCTTCGTGGTTCCATTTCGACCTCCGCTGGCTGTCGTACGCCACGTTCGGCTGGACCTACGACGTCGTCGGCAAGCAATGGCTGTGGCACCGCCTGCTCAACGTGCTGCTGCACGCGACGACGGCAGCCCTGCTGTTTTCCTTCCTCGCGCGCCTGTTCGGAGCGGTCCTGGCGGCGCCGGCGGATGACGGGAGGCTCGACGCGAGGTGGATCGCTTTCTTCGGCGCGCTGATCTTCCTGCTCCACCCCGCCGCCGTTTACGGGGTCGCTTACCTCGTTCAGCGCCCGATCGTGCTCGCGACATTGTTCAGCGTGCTCAGCCTGCGGCTCTTTCTCGAGGGTCTCCTCAAACAGTCGCAGCCCTGGCACTACGCCGCGGCGGCCGCGTACTGTGCCGCGGTGTTCTCCAAGGAACACGCGGTGATGCTCCCCGCCGTCGCGGCTGCGCTGGCCGTGCTCGTGCGCGGCCCCTCGGTCCGCCTGCTGCGCGAGCTTGCTGTCCCGTTCGCGCTGTTTGCAGGCATCGGGATGCTGGTCATCCTGAAGGCCAAAGGCCTGCTCGGCGCGCCGTACGAGCCTGCAGCGCAAGAGCTGCTGGGTCAGTTGCGCGAATCCCGGATCGAGCCCGAAGCGCCCGATGCCTACCTGCTGAGCGTGGTGAACCAGGGCTTCCTGTTCTTCCGCTACCTGCTGGCCTGGCTCATCCCTAATCCGGGATGGATGTCGGTAGACGTCCGCGTGCCGTTTCCAGCGCAGTTGCTCGCATGGCCCCATGCCGCCGGATTCGTCGCCTGGCTCGCCTTCCCTGTGCTGGCTCTCGCCCTCCTCAGGCAAGGCGGCGTGAAAGGACTGCTCGGCTTCGGCCTCATGTATCCCTGGCTGCTTGCGCTCACCGAGGTCGCCGTGGTCCGTGTCCAGGAGCCTTATGCGCTGTACCGGAGCTATCTCTGGATGAGCGGCCTGCCTTGCGTGCTGCCGGCGTTGCTGTGGCGCCTTCGAACGAAGTGGGGCCTCGCGCTACTAGGCGTGGCATGCCTGGCGCTGGTTCCAATCTCGCTGAACCGGCTCGACAGCTTTTCCAGCGCGATCAAGCTTTGGGACGACGCCGTGCGCAAGAACACCGATGCGACCGCCCTTTTTATCGAGCGCAGCTATCAGAGCCGGGGGTTCGCCTACCTGCAGGCCGGGCAGTACCCCGATGCGCTGCGTGATTTCGAGCGGGCGATGGCGCTCAACCCGCGGGATCCGAATGCGTACGTGGGCCGGGGAACGCTGTTCGCGCGCACCGGCAGCCACGACCGGGCGCTGGCCGACTTTGGGCGGGCGATCGAGATCGATCCCGCGTACGCGGAGCCCTACGCCAAGCGCTGCTTCACGAAAATGCTGCTCGACCGGCCGGGCGACGCGCTGCCCGACTGCGAGAAGGCGGTCGCCCTGAATCCACGGCACCGGGACGCTCAAACCAACCTGGGCGTGGTGTACGCGGCGCTCAACCGCGCCGCCGAGGCCGAGGCCAGCTACCGCCGCGCGCTCGACATCGAGCCTTCCAACGCGGATGCCAATTTCAACTATGGGGTGCTGCTGGTGGTGCTCGGCCGGCACGACGAGGCGCGGCGCCCTCTCGCGATCGGTTGCGATGCGCGCATTGCCGAGGCCTGCAAATTGCAGGCTGCCCTGCGCCGGGCGCGTTGACCGCAGCCGACCCGCGGGCAGCCGCTTCAGGAACGTGAGTGGTTAGAGCTTGAGCTCACCCTGGGTCTCGCCGTCGTACATCAGCATTCCGTCCCGCAGCCGCACAATGGGGTTCAGGCGATGTGCCTGCTCCGATCCCGGATTGACCAGGTGTACGACCTTTTCGCCCCCGGCAACGAGATAGTCCGATATGAGGAACCGGTGACACTCCCACGGCAGCCGCTCGGCGCACATCACGGCGGCGCGAGCGGCGCGGCCCAGCTTGACCAGCCGCTCCACGCCCCCGCGGAATTCCTCCGTCCCCATGTGGTCGGCATAGGCGCGAAAACCGGGGTTCTTCAGCGCGGCGTGCGGCGAGTCCTTGGCGAGCTTGCGGCGGCCGCCCAGCGTTTTGCCTTCCCACACGTAGCGGATCCCCGCCGCCGGGAGCGAGGATTCCAATGTCTCGCGCGCGAACTGGGGATGGCGGCGCGACGCGGGGTAGGCCCTCACGTCCACCAGGCATTCGACACCCGCCTGCTTCAGCAGCGCGACGAATTCCTCAATCGTGCGGTTGCCGTGCCCGATGGTGTAAATTGTCGTCATCGAATGACACCGTAACATCTTTCACGGGAACCAAAGCCCAGTCGCGGGGGCCAAACGGGTTACCCAAACGTCATACTGGAAGGGAGCGCATCATGGGCATCGAGATCGGAGGAGTTTTTGGGCTGTTGATCCTGATCGCGGACGTGTGGGCGATCGTGAATATCGCGCAAAGCAGCGCCTCCACCGGAAAAAAGGTGCTGTGGATCGTGCTGGTGCTGCTGTTGCCGGTGGTCGGGCTGATTCTCTGGCTCCTGCTCGGCCCGCGTACCGGCAGGCCGTGACCCGGCGCGCGCCGGCGCGCGAACCGCGGGGCTTCGGTCAGTCGGCCTTCGCGCCTGAGGCATTTACCACCTTGGCCCACTTGGCGACCTCGGTGCGGATGTACGTCCCGAACTCCCCGGGTGTAGACCCGATCGGCTCGAATCCGGTGGCATCGAGGAGCCCGATGAATTCCTCGATCGAGCGGTTGCCGTGGCCGATGGTGTAGATCATGGCACTGCGAGCTGCGCGAGCTCGGTGACATTCTCGAGATCCGCAACAGCCAGGCATTTTCCAAGCAGCGCCTCGACTCGCTCCCTGGGCAGGACGCCCTCGGCGAGCGCACGAAATTTCGCGTCGAGCGCCCGGTCGCTCATCGGGTTGTCGGCGCTGCCGGCGGCATGGTCGATGTGCTTTTCGAAGACCCGCCCGTCAACCAGCACGATTTTCACGTGCGCTTCATCTTCTCGCAGCAACGCATCGGCCTGCACGCTCACCTTGTCGCGCAAGCGCTTCACCGCCGGATCATGCACGCTCTCATCGGTGTACTGCCGCTCCCCGGCCGCGCCGTCGCACAGCGCGACCGCCACCGAGTGGTAAATGCTCCACTTGCTTTCCAGCCCGCCGCGTGGCTCCCTGATCCCGGCGAGCTTGAGCGCGAGCGGGTGCACCCGGAGCGCGACCGAGGCGACTTCCTCCGGTTTCAGCGCGTGCTTCCCACGGAGCCCGATGCACCCGTCTATCACCGGGTGCACCACCACGCCGCAGGCATAGGGCTTGTACGTGTTCAACAGGATTTCGTAGCGCTCGCCCAGCCCGTCGGTGATCTCTTCCAGCCTGTGCTCCGGGGCGAGCACGTGGGCGAATCCGCGCGGCGCTTCGATCGCGCGCTCCGAGCTCGTGAAGCCGTTCGCCGCGAGGAAGGCGGCGAGCAGACCGTTCTGCGCCGCGCGCCCGTGCACGAAGCTCTTGCACATGGTGCCCGCCATCTCGCGCAGGCCCGCCGCCTGCGTCGCGGCGATGCCAAAGGCCCAGGCCATCCGCTGCTCGTCGAGGCCCAGCACCCGCCCCGCCGCCGCTGAAGCGCCGAACACGCCTGCGGTGCCAGTGATGTACCAGTTGACGTTGTGCGAGGAATAGATCGCGTTGGCGATGCGACATTCGACATCCACGCCCAGCACGAACGCATGCAGGAAATCAGGGCCGGCGAGCGGCGTGCGCTCGGAGAGCGCCAGCAGGGCCGAAGCGACGGGAACGCTCGGATGTAGCAGCGTGCGCAGGTGGGTATCGTCGAAGTCGAGCACGTGCGCGCTCATGCCGTTGACGAGCGCGGCGTTCAGGCAATCGAGGCGCTCGCGGCGGCCGAGGACGCTCGCCTGCGGCGCGCCGGCGAACGGCGCCAGGGCCTCCAGCGCGATGTCAACGGCCTCGTGATGCGAACCGCCGAGCGCGCAGCCCATCCAGTTCACCAGAGACCGCACCGCCTCCCGCCGGGCGGGCGCCGGAATGTCTTCGGGCCGTGATTGAACGACGAAGCGCGCGAGCACGCGGGTGACCTCCATGCTGTCCGGTCAGTCGACGCGCATTCCCACCGATTGCACCACCTTCGTCCATTTGTCGATTTCACTGCGCAAATAGGCGGCGAACTGCTCGGGCGTCGTGCCGCTTGTCTCGAAACCGGCGGCCTCGAGCCGCGGCTTGACGTCCGGCAGGACCAGCAGTTTCACCGACTCGGCGTGCAGACGGGAGATCACGCCCTTCGGCGTGCCCGCGGGAACCAGCATTCCGTACCACGTGCCCGCTTCGTAACCTTTCAACGCGGCCTCGCTCACCGTAGGCAGGTCTGGCATCGCGGGCGAGCGTTGCGCGCTCGTAACCGCAAGCCCCCGAAGCTTGCCGCTCTTGACGTGCTGGACGGCGGAAGGGGCGGTGGCAAATCCGACCGACACCTGCCCTCCGAGCAGTGCGACCACTGCGGGGCCACCGCCCTTGTAGGGAACGTGGTTCATTTTGGTCCCCGCCATATTGTTGAAGAGCGCTCCCGAGAGGTGCGCCGAGCTTCCTGCGCCAGAGGATGCGACATCGAGCTGGCCGGGGCGGGCTTTGGCAAGGGCGATCAGCTCCTTTACCGATTTCGCCGGCACCGACGGGTGCACCACCACAATATTCGGTGTTGATGCAAGCAGACTCACTGAAGTGAAGTCCTTCACGAGATCGTAGTTGAGTTTGCTGTAGAGGCTCACGTTGATCGCGTGCGCAACGTTGCCCAGGAACAGCGTGTAACCGTCCGGCGGGGCTTTCGCGGCAATTTCCGCCCCGATGTTGGCACCGGCCCCCGGACGGTTGTCGATCACCACCGTCTGCCCCAGCGCTTCCGCAAGCTTCGGGCCGAATATCCGGGCGAACGCGTCAGAGCCGCCACCTGGAGGAAACGGCAGGATCAGCCGGACCGGCTTGCTGGGGTATTTCTCCTGCGCCGCCGCGGTTCCGGGCAGAGCGGCTGCAAGCATGATCAAGCAATAAACGTGAACGAATCGCATCGGTTCCTCCCTTTTGAGTTGACCACCGTGCCCAAGCCCTCCCCGGCGGAATGCCAAGTGTGCCACCAACCATTCAGCCCGGCTCGACCGCGACCGGCTGGCCCACCCGCAAGCCGAGCCTGACGGCCGCGCTGGCGCCGTTCACAGCAATCTCAGCCAGACCTAAGCTGTTCTCGTACCAGAACATTTCGCCTGCCGGGACTTCCGAGAATACCCGCGCACGGGCGATCCAGCGGCCTTCCACCACCAGCCGCCGGTCGCGTGGCAGCGCGCTCGCGCGCAGGCCGGTCATGGAGTTGCCGTAGTGGTCCACGTAGATCACCTCGGCCAGGTCGTCGCCGCCAAGGTTCTCGGCAAGCTTGGTTTTCTTCCCCAGCTTCGCCGCCTTGCGGCTGCCGCCCGCGATCATCGCCGCCACCGGGGCGAAGAGGTCGCGGCCGTGGAACGACGCGCTCAGGCTCTCCGGCTTCCAGCCGATGGCAAAGGTCTCGGCCTTTTTCGCCCGCGCCGCGACGACGGACAGGAGGCCGTTGTCGGGGCCGACGAACCAGCGGCCGTCGGCGAGCACCGCAGCCGGCTTGCGCGCGCCGCCCACACCGGGATCCACCACCGCAAGCGTGACGCTCCCCGCCGGAATCTGGCCCGCAAGCGCGGCGAGCAGATGCGCACTGGCTTTCATATTGAACGCCGGCGCCTCGTGCAGCAGGTCCACCACCCGCGCGTCCGGCGCGTACTGGTGCAGCACGGCCTTCACCTGACCGACGTAGAGGTCCGCGGCGCCGAAATCGGTGAACAGGAAGATCATGATTTGCTATTTAACCGCCGAGGCGCCGAGAACGCCAAGCAACGTTAAAACCGGACGCTACGCGCCGGTTTAACTCCGCGTGTTCGAACGGACGAGATATCGCCGTTCAACACGCGGCATCATTCGTACGAATAACGCCGTTTTAACCGGCGCGGGCCAAGAATGCAAAACATTGTCCCGCTGTCACACCGCGTCCGGTTGAAAACATAGTTAGGAGCGGGTTCGGTTGAGTAGGCGGAAGAGGAAAAATACGAAGACGGCAACCAGCCCATTGAGCCCTCCAGCAACTACCATGAATTGATTGATAGTAAGGCTACATAGATACGCTGATAACAACGCCCCGTACAACACGAAAAACGCCCATACCATTTGCCAGAAGAAAAACTCACTTTTATTTGTTTCCTTTTTGCTTGCTTCCATACCGCGCTTAGAAAGCACGTTAAGAACTACCGTAAGCAGAACATTAACCATCGCCAAGGGAAGCGTTAGGGAAACCGAGAGGACTAACAGCTTTACGGTCTCTAATTCCCTAAAAAGAATTGGTTGATACAGAAAAAGAATGAGCGCGCCGGGTGAAACGGTCGCAAGAAACCAGCCGATTGCGGCGGCGATTTCCCAAGACTCCACTTTTTAAATAATTCGACCAATTTTGTTAAGTCTTCAACCAAAGACATGGCCGACTCCTAGGCGATGGATTAATTTTCTTTAGAGCGCTCATCCCACCACAACCACAGACCAATTGGCGCTACCCCTGCGAAGAACAAGGCGAGAGAAAGGGGAAATTCATTGAGAATCCTATGGACACCAACCCAGTCATGCGGAGAACGTGCCCATTCAACGTTGCACCAACTCAGTACGGTGATAACTGAAAGCGAAGGCCACTCCCCTAGCTTTAGGTAACTGTAGATTTGCCAGCCGAATATCCCGATGGCCGTTAGAACACCGAGTCCCAGAATTGGAATGAGGATGTCGAGTGCCGATGTATCGCTCGATTCCGAGCTTGCCAGTCTTCGCGATTCCGGTTTGAAGTAGTACCACCTATCCCATTTGCCGCTCATGGCCCGTTATCCCAGCGCCTAACGAGATGTAGACACCCTAAATGTCGCTTTTAAAAGCGTCAAATGTGGGGCGTAGAACGGTCGGACCACTGTAACTCTTTGATTCATGATGATGTCAACTTTGTTATGCACCACAATCCTGCGGAATATTAGACACCCCTAGGGAGGCCGCTGTCCAACCGACCGCGTGTTGAACGGCGATCATTTCGTCCGTTCGAACACGCGGAGTTAAACCGGCGCGTAGCGTCCGGATTTAACAGCACTTGGCGGTCTTGGCGGTTCGATTATTGTTTCTGTTTTTCTTGGCGCCTTGGCGTCCCCGGATCAAGTCCAGGGCAGGCTTGGCGGCGTGTTCCAGCTCTAGAAAAGAAAAAAGCCGGCGCTCGGCCGGCTTTGAAAAACTTACGTGGTGCGAGTTATGCAGCCTTGGCGGCCGCCTCCTTCTTCGCCCCTTTTGGGATCCCCTCCTTGTTGTCCTTGCCGGCTCCCGCGCCGGGTTCCGGGCGGTCCATCAGCTCCACAAACGCCATCGGCGCGTTGTCGCCCTTGCGGAAACCCGATTTGAGGATGCGGAGATATCCGCCGTTCCGCTTCGCGTAGCGCGGGCCCAGTTCGTCGAACACCTTCACCACCACCTCGCGGTCGCGCAGGCGGTTGAAGGCGAGCCGGCGGTTAGCGAGCGAGGGCTTCTTGCCGAGCGTGATGATGGGCTCCACCACGCGCCGCAGCTCCTTCGCCTTGGGCAGCGTGGTCTGGATCGCCTCGTGCTTGAGCAGCGAGTTCGCCATGTTACGGAACATTGCCAGGCGATGGCTGCTGGTGCGGTTGAGCTTTCTGAGTCCGTGACGGTGACGCATGATCTTTCCTTAACGATGAATGATGAACGAGAATGGTTTCTTGTCTTCCGTTCATCGTTCCGCGTTCATCGCTGCTCTTGCGGTTACGTGGTCAGTTTTTCCAGTCCGGCTGGGGGCCAATTTTCAAGCTTCATGCCGAGGGTGAGCCCGCGCGTGGCGAGCACTTCCTTGATCTCGTTCAGCGATTTGCGTCCGAGGTTGGGCGTTTTCAGCAGCTCGGTCTCGCTGCGCTGGATGAGGTCCCCGATGTAATAGATGTTCTCGGCCTTCAGGCAGTTCGCCGAGCGCACGGTCAACTCGAGGTCGTCCACGGGCCGCAGCAGGATCGGGTCGATCTGCGTCGCCTTCTTCTCCTCGATCTGGGTCGGCAGGCCCTTCAGATCGGCGAACACCGTGAGCTGCTCGACCAGGATGCGCGCGGCGTAGCGCACCGCTTCCTCGGGGTCGATCGCGCCGTTGGTCTCGACGTCGA